>CALLXZ010000499.1 GCA_937875605.1 uncultured Moheibacter sp. | reverse complement strand
AGTATTTTGTTGAGGATGTTATCGGCCTGCATTGGCATTTGAACCGCGAATTGTCCGTTTTCGTTTATTTGCGAAATCAATTTCGGAAATAATTTTTCATGGTTGTCCGACCACTGTAGCGCGGCATTGCTGAAAATAAGATCAAATTTTTGGTCGGATTGCATGAATTCCTCTACGGAAGCAAGTTGGAAAGTAAGATTCTCACTTTCAAATTCTTTGCTTTTGGCGAGCATTTCGGGCGAAGAATCAATCCCAGTAAATCGTGCTTGTTCAAATTTCTGCGAAAGAATATGCGTTTGTTCGCCCGTTCCGCAGCCGATGTCGATTGCGGTTTGAAGATTTTCAGGAGAAATTAATTCCATCAGATCAAAAAAGGGCTGGTAACGGATGCTTTTGAACTGGTTGTATATTTCGGGATTCCAAGGCATATTTTAAATTTAGAATTTAGACTGAGTGAAATTATTTAATAATTCCGTCGGTGCATATCCGTATTGTTTTTTGAAAGCAAATGAAAAATGCGAAAGGTTTTCAAAACCAATTTCATAATAAAAATCGACCGGTTTTTTATTTTTTTCGGACAATTCATAATGAGCCAATTCCAAACGTTTCTTGGTCAGCCATCGCTGCGGTGTGGAATTGAATACTTTCTGAAAATCGCGTTTGAAGGTTGTGAGGCTTCGTCCGGTCAGGTAGCCAAACTTTTCCAAAGACATATTGAACATGAAATTCTTTTCCATGAAAGTTTTCAGATCAATCTTTCCGGGTTCCTCGAAGTTGTTCAGGACGGCATCGATATTTTTGTCAATGGTTCGCAAAATATTAACTGCCTCATTGATCTTTAATGAGGCAATATTTTCAGGGAAGTTTTCCTGCATTTCAAAATAGGGAATGAGCGAAGCAAGGCAGCTTTTCAATAAAGGGTGTTTTTCGAAACTGATGATTTTTTCTGTTTGGAATTTTGATTTCACATGATCCTCATTATAAAAATCTCTGAGTCTTTTGGTCGATAAATGCATGGCAACAGCTTTGTGTGGTAATCCGTCTTTGGGATAATTGAGGATGGTTACCAATTGATTTCTGGGAATCAGAAAAGTGCTTCCTACGCCAAACACAAAACTTTTATCTGCCTGAATGATTTTGGTTTCACCGGAAATCAGCCAAACGAGCAGATGGTCATCAAATGCCGCTTCTGTTTTAAACAATCTGCCTTCGTAGCAGGAAAGCTTAATTTCGGGATTGATATAATTTACCTGATAATCCATAATGCTTGCCTTACAAAGTTACAAATATCAACTTAGCTCAAACGTTATTCCTGTCATTTCTTCACTCAGTTTCCAAAGACGTTTTGCATTCGTCTCATCCAAAGAATAAGCTTTAACCCCACCGATAACCGACACGTTAGAATTTAAATGCGCAACATCTGCATGCTCACAATAAACTCCTCCCAAATCGTTGAGCAATGGGCTTGTTGCACACCATACTGTAGTTGCAGCACCCTGAGGAATGGTTTTTAAAGAAGCAGCTACTTCTGGTAATAATTTCCCTTCCGAATCAACATAGCCCAACTTTTGAAACAAATCTAACGGCGCTTCTCTCGATAGTTCCGTTTCTCCAACAGCACCCGGACACAAAGCATAGCTGCGGACATTGTATTCTTTTACATGATTATCCAATTCGAGGGAGAAAAGATTGACTGCAGTTTTGGATTGCCCGTATCCGAGCAATGTTTCATATTCACGATTGAGAAAATTCGGGTCTTCAAAATCGAAATCAGAAAACTGATGTCCGCCTGAAGAAACATTTACAACTCTTGCTCCATTCGATTTTTTTAACGCAGGCCATAATCTAGCCGTGAGTTGGAAATGTGCTAAATAATTCACAGCTAATTGAGACTCGAAGCCACGGGTATCTCTGCGGAGCGGAACCCACATAATACCTGCATTGTTGATTAGTAAATGAAGCGGTCTGCCGGATTCCAAGAACTTTTCAGCAAACTTATCAATCGAATCAGGATTCGCTAAATCCAATTCAAATAATTCTACATTCGGAATTCCGGCGAGATTTCTTTTTGCTTTTTCAATATCTCTTGCTGGAACTATGACAACCGCTCCGGCTTTTGATAAAGTTTTGACCGTTTCTAATCCGATTCCTGTATTTCCGCCTGTAACGATTGCGACTTTTCCGGTAAGATCAATTCCTTTGATTACTTCTTGCGATGTTGATTTTGTATTGAATCCTGAACCTATGGGTTTTTGTAACGCACCCTGATAATTGTTTTGTTTCATCTTTTTTAATTTTAATTGTTTGATGAAAC
>CALLXZ010000498.1 GCA_937875605.1 uncultured Moheibacter sp. | reverse complement strand
GTCCGCACATCCAGCAAAACATTATTTTCATCGGCAAAGTCAACTTGACTCAGATCATTGACCAAACTGATTTCTTTTGATTCCTTATTTGTTTGACAACTTGTCAAAATCATTAGTACTAATGTGAAATAAAGTAGTTTTTTCATAATTTTTTTTATTTTCAATTGCATCCAACATCAAGCATCCATCTCTATCACTTTCCGTTGAACGAATTCATCGTATTATTTAAACCGCTAAAGATAAAACTTAAAACGGCCTCCGACACAAAATTTAATCTTTCGGGTAATTTATCCACTTCTTCTTCACTCCACATTCCGAGCACAAAATCCACCTGTCTGCCCTGTTCAAACTCATTTCCAACCCCAAACCGAAGCCGTGTATAATTCTGATTTTGTAATTTATTTTGAATGTCTTTCAATCCATTATGTCCACCATCGCTACCCTTTCCCTTGATGCGGATCGTCCCAAATGGAAGATTCAAATCATCGGTAAGAATGAATATATTTTCAATCGGAATTCCTTCTTTTTGCATCCAAAAACGCACAGCATCACCACTCAGATTCATATACGTATTGGGTTTCAAAACAGTTACCGGTCGGGCTTTGTATTTGAATTGGGCTATTTCTCCAAAGTTAGAAGGCGTAAATTTCGCATCGACTTTTTTCACCAATTCTTCGGCTGCCAGAAATCCAATATTATGACGGGTATATTTGTATTTTTCACCAATGTTCCCCAATCCTACAATTAAATACTTTTGCATCTGGCAAATTTAAAAGTATTTTCTTCGAACTTCAAGCATCGAATTTCGTATTATTGTAACCGAAACCAATTCCCAGAGAAAAAATGAAACTTTACCCTATCGAAACCGGAAACTTCAAATTAGACGGCGGTGCTATGTTTGGTACAATTCCAAAGAGTATTTGGCAAAAAACCAATCCTGCAGATGGTCAGAATAAAATCGAACTCGCCATGCGTGCTTTACTCATCGAAGATGGCGACCGTTTGATCCTGATTGATTGCGGAATCGGAAATAAACAATCTGAAAAATTTTTTAGTTATTACGATTTATGGAGCGATTATGATCTGGAAACTTCTTTGGCCGGATACGGATTTTCAAAAGAGGATGTAACCGATGTTTTTCTGACGCATCTTCATTTCGATCATTGTGGCGGGGCAGTTCAGTGGGACACAAACCACGGCGGATATGAATTAACTTTTAAAAACGCTAAATACTGGAGCAATTCGGCGCATTGGGATTGGGCGTCTAAACCCAATCCGCGTGAAAAAGCATCCTTTCTTTCCGAAAACTTTCATCCCATTAAAGAATCAGGCAATTTAAATTTCCTCGATTTGCCTTCCGAAGGAAAATATCTGAAAGATTCGCCACTCGGATTTGATGTGATTTTCGTAGATGGTCATACCGATAAACAAATGCTTCCCGTCATCCGATACAAAGGGAAAACCATCGTATATGTTGCTGATTTGGTAGCGACTGTTGGGCATATTCCTTTGGTGTATGTAATGGGTTATGACACGCGTCCACTCCTAACCTTACAGGAAAAAAGCGATTTTCTGGAAAAAGCTGTGCAGGAAGAATTTTTGTTTTTCTTCGAACATGATCCTTATCGGGAACTGGCAACGGTTACCAGAACCGAAAAAGGAATTCTTTTGGATGCAACCTATTCGTTTTCAGAAGTATTTGGTCTTTAATATTTTCCAAATTCATCCTTTAAAATTTTCTATCTTTGTACGTTAGAAATTAATGTAGCGATATGAGTTGTGGAAGTTGCGGAACTACCACAAACGGATTGCCAAAGGGTTGTA
>CALLXZ010000497.1 GCA_937875605.1 uncultured Moheibacter sp. | reverse complement strand
CCACCGGAATCCAGCTTTGCCACCCAGGCATCCGACATTCCAAAATTTTCTGAAATATCTCCATCCGAGCTTTGACTATACCCTAAAATCACATAACCCTGATCTGAAGTTTGGACGATATCATAACCATGATCATTGGAGCTTCCACCAAATGTTTTATTCCATTCCAATTCATCATCGGCATTGAACTTTAACACCCAAAAATCAAAACTTTCGTCCGACTTGTCGGTAATATCTCCATTCATGCTCGATGTGGAACCTATGATTGCATAACCTCCATCCTGCGTAAGAATGATGGCTCTTGCTTCTTCATTTTTGCTTCCGCCAAATGTTTCTGTAAATTCAATTTCATTATTGAAATCATCCGATCCATTGCCCGGTTTGTCGTCTTCTGAACAACTCCACATCAGCAGGAACAGGAAAATTGATTTAAAAATAAGTTTCATTTGAATTGATTTTGAATAAACGTTTGGTTATTTAACCAATAATTTTTTAGAAATCGAATTGTTGATTTTTACAATGTAAACTCCTGTCGGTAGATTGCTTACATCAATTTGAAAGTTCGTTTGATTGATTTTATTTTTAGAGAAGACTTCCTTTCCTACGGTATTTATCAACTTAACACTTTCCAACTTCTGCTGATTATTGGTTTTTATCTGAACGAAATCGTTAGCCGGATTAGGAATGATTTGAATTGAATTTGCGGTCAATTCGTTTGTTCCCATCGTTTCGCTCTTTCTTACTAAAAAGAAACCGCCGGATATGTCACTGATCACGATGTTTTCACTTTCAAAAAACGGATAAACGCTCCATACACCATCAAATTCGGCAACGTTATTTTGGGGATAAGTGTCAAAAAATCCGATTTCGGTCAGCGCATTAGTCGGACTGGCTACATTTGTTACATCGAGAACTCTGATACCCGCAGTATAGTTCGCCAAATAAAATTTATTTCCTTTTACAAATCCATTGTGATCAATCGCTTCCGTAGGCCCGAAATATTCTGAAAGTATGGTCGGGTTATCCAAATCCCGAACATCCATCACAAGCGTTTTTGAATTGAACCCAAAATCCATCTCGTCCAGCTCATCTCCTAACAACGAATATTGGTGGTCCTCTGTTAACCAGCTTTGGTGTGTATATCCCGGGTTATCATAGGTAAGTTCTGAAATAAGAACGGGATTTGATTTGTCTGTCACGTCCAGAAAAACCACTTTGTTGTTACTCCCAAAACTACCGTTACATGCTACAAGAATGTCTCTTCCCGTATAAGTTGTATCTGGTCCGTGGTACGTAACGATTTGACCGTCATGAGTATAACCACTATCACCGTATCCACCTGCTTCAGTTGGATTTAGCGGATTTGAAATATCCACAAAAACAGGTCCTCCGTTATAATTTTCACAGCCCATTAAGTATGCATACGGTTTGGTTTCGTCTATGGTAATTGTATGACAACTTCCTACGTCTGAAAACAAAGCATCTCTGGTAAATACCTGAGGTGTCGTAACATTTCTTAATCTTTTCAGATCAAACACCTGCATACCATGATCACCTGCAGCATCTGCCACTATAAAAACATGGTTATTCTGAACTCTTATTGCTCTCCATGAACTATCAAAGGTTTCGGTTTCTACCCTTCCTAAATAGACAGGATTAACCGGATCTGAAATATCTACAAAAGCTGTAGCAGTAGATAGTCCTATGATTGCATATTCTTTTCCGGTATCAGGGTCTGTCCACCCCCAAGAATCGTTTCCGGATGCAGTAGGATCACCTGTAAGTTCAGCCGCTGACATGTGTGCCATCAAATCATAACCATTACAAGGATACTGTCCTGCAAAGCCGTTTACACAAGGTGTCTGAGCAAATACATGGATTGTGCCAACACCCAAGGTCAATAGTAAAAGTATTTTTTTCATAAATTTTGTATGTCTTTAATTATTTAGATTAAACATTTTTGAACTTCAATAAATTGTGATTTTATAATTCTTCCATTTTATTCTTTAGAATTCTGAATATTCGGGATCGGTTATGAAATTATCATCGGTTAATGTGTTTAGAAAAGAAATTAAATCCTGTTTTTCCTGATTGCTCAGTGGAATTCCTACTATCTCTCCGTTTCTAAGCAGAGGATCCAGCCGGGGATTGTCCTCTACTCCATCCGAATAGAAATTCAAAACAGCTTCCAGCGAAAGAAATCTTCCATCGTGCATATACGGAGAAGTAAGAGCTATATTTCGCAAACTCGGCACTCTGAATTTCATGAAGTCTGCCGAATCCAGCGTAACTCTGTATCTTCCTGCATCTGCCAATTCCGAATTAAAATATAATCCGGTATTTCGAAAGGATTCGTCTGTTTGGAGAGCTCCTGTATGACACGTGCTGCATTTTTGCTCAAAAATCTGTCTTCCGTTATTTTCAGAATCCGTTAGCACGATTTGACCCTGTAAATATTGATCATATTTTGACTGATCTGAAATGATGGTCGCCATAAATTGACCCAAAGCATTTAAAATACGTTCTGCATTAATTTCAGAATCTCCATATGCCGAACGAAATAAATCTTGATATTCCTCCACTTCGTTTAACTTTTGAATGATTTGCGGAAAATTAGAATCCATTTCTTCATGGGCTGTAATCGGGCTGATGGGTTGCTGATCCAACTCATGAATCACACCGTCCCACATAAACCGGCTTAAAAAAGCCAAATTTTGAAGAGCCGGAGCGTTTCGAATGCCCATTCGGTTGTCTATTCCATGGCTTATGCTGTGTCCATGATGCGTAAATGCGAACTCCTGTATGTGACAAAAACCACATGAAATCGCATTATTCCTGGATAGTTTTCCCTCGTAAAATAATTTTTTCCCCAGTGCAATTTTATTTTGGGTCAAAGGAATAGATTCATACGTGAATTCCGGAAAATAATTCGGGAAAGACAATGTTACCACTTCATCCACAGGCGTTCCCTCTTCCGGTTCATCATTACACGAAATGACAAATGAAATACAAAAAACACCTATGCTCCATAAAATGCCCTTATAAATAAACGCACTTGATTTCATTCTCCTAATTGTTGTGAATATGGGAAACGCTAAACATATGACTCAAATTATTGGTCACGTCAACCAAATGTTCGGAAGAACCCATGTCTTCATGATTTGTTGAGTTTAAAATCAAATCGGTTTCGCCACTTAAATATTGATTCAAATCGGCAATAAAATGAATCGCAGGAAAGGCCTGGCTTGAAACTTCCATTGGGGTAGGAAAATTAATTTCAATCTCACGGTACAAATTTGGTGTTCCGTTTTCGGAAACATTTCCCATGTTTCCGGTATGATTTAAAAAATTTGTATTTAAAGCATCCCCGTAAACACCTTCCAGTTTCACAAAAATATAGCCGGCAGCCCAAGCCCAGGTCATGCCCTCATCCGATGCTTCCGCCCAAAATTCTCCCTGACTTTCTCCGCCCAGCAAATACGCATCCTGACTGATTCCCAGTCCAAATTTAACTTTCGTATAAGTACCTGCCGGAATGGAATCCAGATCAAATGTAACTTCGTTTATCACTGCATCGTTTTGATCCACTACAAATGCGCCTTTATCGGGGTCGTTCAGATGATAGGTAAAAGTTTCGCCATTCGATTGGGTCAATGTAAAATTACTAACAATGTATTTCAAAGCAGAAAATCGGTGCTTCTGTCCGTTGGATGAAGTTTGGATCGTGTTATTTAATATAATCGGACTTAGTCCTTCAAAGCGATTTTCAAATTTGATCTGAACAGGACCCCATTGTTCACCTGCATCATCAGAAGAACAATTCAACAATAGTAAAGAATAAATCACTACTATTGGAATTCGTAAAAATTTTAATTTCATGTGTGTGTTGTGTTATTTATTATGCAGTTAGCTACACAAAAATACATATTTAATTCATTTTGAATTGATTTATTTCACATACGAACAATATCCCTGTGATAATTTTACATGAATTAGAACTTATAATTCATTCCTAATTTATTTGAAACTTCAATATATTTGCAAAATGAAAAAGACCATCAACACATTAAAAGCACCACAAGCCATCGGCCCATATAGTCAAGCTGTTTCCTTCAATAATTTATTATTTATTTCAGGTCAAATCCCTGCTAATCCGGAAACGAGAGAAATCGTAACGGAAATTTCTGATGCAACACATCAAGTGATGAAAAACCTTCAGGCTATTTTATCTGAAGCCGGAGCTTCTTTTTCAAACGTTGTAAAAACGACCATTTTCCTAAAGGATATGAACGATTTTGCAGTGGTCAATGAAATTTATGCTTCTTATTTTAATGACGGCATTTATCCAGCACGCGAAACGGTTCAGGTTGCTAAATTGCCAAGCGACGTCAATGTCGAAATTTCAATGATTGCGCACCTTTAATCATGGGTACATTTTTACGTAATTTCTTTGCGGTAATTTTGGGACTGGCTGTAGCGATGGTCATCATTATGTTTGGAATTACCCTCAATGAAAACTGGATCGAATATGATTATTCACGATTTCCATACGAACATTGGAACCGTGTGATAAAATATGCAGCGCGGACTCCTGAAGTAAGAGATGAATTCTTCCTTGTGCTTCTTTTTTCAAATGGTGTAGGTGCTATATTTGGCGGATTGGTTACGGCGATGATCGTCTCCAAGGCAAAAAAAGCATACGCTGTTTTTGTCGGTTTCATATTATTCCTTATCGCTTTGGGCGATGTGATTTTCACACCGCATCATCCGACCTGGTACGAACTTTCCATCATGCCGGTACTGTTTTTCTTTTCCTGGCTGGGCGGACTGATTACCGATCTGGTGTCGAAGAAACTGGCTCGTTTGAAATAACGGGATTTTCCGAAAGCCAAATTCCGTCTTCAATCAGATGCGCTACCTCTTTTTGTTGCTTCGCCAATGAAATCAAATGCTCTTTGATTTCTTGTTCAAATCCGTATTTATTCAGATATGCCAATTCGTAGATTTCAACAGGAAGCAACCATTCGGTTGGATAATCCTTTTTAATTCTCTCAAATGTTTCTTTTAAAACATTTTCATTGACCAAATCATTCTGTCGAATGTGTCGAATTTGCTGATACAGATCGCGAAGCGTTTGTTCTTTCGGTTCGATTTCCAACTTTTTGGGTTTCGTTTCCAATTCGTGCGTAACCATGTTGAATGAGGTAAAATCAGCCGGACCTGCATAAGCCGAAATCACGGATTTCCCAATCGCCATATCGTAAATTCCCCAATCGGGGTGAAACAAAACTTCTTCGTAATGTTTCACCGTACAATTCTTAAATGAAACAATTAGAACCTTTCCTTTGCGGTTACGAGTTCCGGTAATGACTTCACCTTCCACCGTAATTCCACCTTCAAATTCCAATTTGGTCATTTCACCTTCTTTGATTTTATAGGCTTCCAGATCATAAGGCGACATATTTTCGATGGCTATGTTGATGTTTTTCAACTTACCAACCGGCGAACCAAATCCGTGGGCATGATAATTTGTTCC
The DNA here is from genome assembly GCA_937875605.1 of uncultured Moheibacter sp. Lineage (GTDB taxonomy): Bacteria > Bacteroidota > Bacteroidia > Flavobacteriales > Weeksellaceae > Moheibacter. The sequence continues at coordinate 2,151 of CALLXZ010000497.1, read as the reverse complement.
GTGTCCGATTAATTCATATTCGTGATAGGCAAGTGCCGTCGGACCTTCAGTCTGGATATAAACCGGGTTGTCATGGCTGTCAGTAATAACCCGTTTGAAAACACCTGAAATCTGTATGCCCGTGTTATATTCGATGGTTCCTAAACTTTTGGATTCGATCAATTGTTTGACTCCTTCCGTTCCTCCGGTACGCAATCCCATCTTATTGGCAAATTGTTCCAACACAAAATTCAAATGTGCAAAATCCGGAGTTACAAACAATTGTGGCTGTGGTTTTGTGATATCAAATGAAATATCGGCAGCGGAAATATCGTATGGAAGTTTTTTCACTTCATCCGTCATACACCATTTACTTTCTCCAATCGAGGACAATAATCCTGCTCCATAAATTTTCGGATTTTTTAAATCGCCGATCAATCCATATTCTACCGTCCACCAATGCAGATTTCGGATTTTAGCCATTTCGGAAAGTTCAGTCATGGAATTTTGCAGATCCAAAACTTTTTGTTCCGCACGGTCAATCACTTTCGGATCACTTTCACGGTCTTCTTTTACGATAGACAAATGACGAATAGCTTCATACATTTCGTAGTCCAAAGCGGAAGAAATGGCTTTACTGCCAATCTCCCCGAAACGGCGAAGGTATTCGGCGTATTCAGGATTGGCTATGATGGGCGCATGACCGGCAGATTCATGGATAATGTCCGGCGCAGGTGTATATTCGATATTTTGGATTTGTCGGATGTCTTGTGCAATTACGAGAACATTATACGCCTGAAATTCCATAAACGCAGTCGGCGGAATGAATCCATCCACCGCAACGGCTGCCCAGCCAATGTCTTTCAGTATGCGGTTCATGCCGTACATGCTCGGAATATCTTCGATGGAAATTCCGGTTTTCTGCAAACCTTCCACATAGCTGCCATGTGCTACTTTTTTCAGATAATCTACATTTTTTCGCATTACGTATCGCCATACTGCCTGATCTATGGGCGTATAACTTTCATAATGCTGGTCATTTATAAATTGTTTCAAATGCTCGGGCAATCGCCTCAGTACTTCATTTTCTTCGTAAGCCATCTTTTGTGCGTTTTGGATTAGCTAATTTAAGGTTTTAATTTGAGAATGATAAGGTTTGACCGTTGGAAATTCTTAATCCAAATAGCTTTCCACAGCAGCTAATTCTTTGTCATTCATACGTCTGATTAAATAAACACGCATCCCATTACTTTCCATGAAATTTAGAATGTCATGCATAAAACTTCCTTTTAAAGTGTCATTTTTTAAAGCAAACGAGACGACTGCTGGAGATTGTCTAAATTCTTTTCCTGCGATAATCTTGTCTTTATTTTGGAGCAAATAATTTTGTATTTCGGACAATTTTATAGGTTGAATACTGTCTAAATAGGATTCAATTTTTTCCTTTTCAAACGTATAATCCTTTTCGCTATCCGTTCCACACACCATCCCATCAATATAGGTTTTTACTCGTGAAATCATAAATGCATCTTTTTCATTTAGAATTAAAAAATGAAATTTCCCTGTTGGAAAGTCCGAAGGAGTTCCTACATATGATATTTTTATTTCTTCTACACCTTCTTTAGCAAACGCAATTCGAACACTATCCAATCTTTTATAATTTTCGGTAACACTAAACCATTTTTTTCTTGGATAGACATTTTCTTCTTCAACCGCCTTTTCTTTTGATTGACAACTGAAAATTAAAATTACTAAAAACGAATAAACCCAAATTTGTTTCATGACTCCAAATTACAAAAAATCCCTTTCCGAAAACGAAAAGGGATTTAAAACGATCTTAATTCTGTGGAAATTATTCAGATATCAACAACCTAAATCCTTCTCCATGTATATTGACAATTTCCACATTGGGATCGTCTTTCAAATATTTTCTCAGTTTGGCGATATAAACATCCATACTTCTGGAAGTAAAGTAGTTATCATCGTGCCAAATTCTCGTTAACGCCACTTCTCTCGGCATCAAATCATTTCTATAAACCGCCAGAAGACGAAGTAACTCACTTTCTTTGGGAGATAATTTATGCGAAGTACTTCCTATCTGCAATTGGCGAAGTTTCGCATTAAAATGAAATTTACCGATTTTGAATTCATCCTGCTCAAATTTTTCTTCAT
>CALLXZ010000496.1 GCA_937875605.1 uncultured Moheibacter sp. | reverse complement strand
GGCGGAGGTCAAAAAAGAATTGATTCTCAACACGCCAAGAAAAAATTAACCGCAAGAGAACGCGTTGAATACCTTTTGGACGATGGTTCTTTTGAAGAAATCGGGATGTTGGTCGAACATAGAACCAATGATTTCGGTATGGACAGAGAAAAATATCCGGGAGATGGTGTGGTAACCGGCTATGGAACCATCAACGGACGCTTGGTCTATATTTTTGCACAGGATTTTACGGTGTTCGGAGGTTCGCTTTCGGAAACACATGCCGAAAAAATCTGTAAAGTGATGGATATGGCACTGAAAGTCGGTGCACCGATGATCGGACTAAACGACTCCGGTGGAGCGAGAATTCAGGAAGGTGTTCGTTCCTTAGGTGGATACGCCGATATTTTCTATAAAAATGTGCAGTCTTCAGGTGTGATTCCGCAAATTTCAGCGATTATGGGACCTTGTGCCGGAGGTGCGGTTTATTCGCCAGCCATGACGGATTTTACGATGATGGTGGAAAACACGAGTTATATGTTTGTTACCGGTCCCAATGTCGTAAAAACCGTTACCAACGAAACCGTTACAGCAGAAGAATTGGGAGGCGCAAGTACGCATTCGACCAAATCGGGTGTTGCACATACGACTTCTGCCAACGATGTGGAATGTTTGGAAGACGTAAAAAAATTATTGAGCTATTTACCTCAAAACAATACTGAGCTTCCTGAATTATTTCCATTTGAATTAAGAGAAGAATTACGTCCTAATTTAGATGAAATCATTCCGGATAGTTCGACGAAACCTTACGATATGAAATCGGTTATCAATGAAATCATCGATGAAGATTCTTTCTTTGAAATCCATAAAGATTTTGCCGAAAACATCGTTGTGGGATTTGCTCGATTGGGCGGAAGGAGCATCGGGATTGTTGCCAATAATCCTATGTTTTTGGCGGGTTGTTTAGATGTTGACAGTTCAGTCAAAGCAGCTCGCTTTACTCGTTTTTGTGATGCGTTTAACATTCCGCTTTTGGTATTGGAAGACGTTCCAGGCTTTTTACCTGGGACGGATCAGGAATGGAACGGAATCATCGTTCATGGTGCAAAATTATTGTATGCTTTGAGCGAAGCAACTGTTCCGAAAGTAACGCTAATTACCCGAAAAGCATACGGTGGTGCATACGATGTGATGAATTCCAAACACATCGGAGCCGATATGAATTTTGCGTGGCCAACGGCTGAAATTGCGGTAATGGGTGCAAAAGGTGC
>CALLXZ010000495.1 GCA_937875605.1 uncultured Moheibacter sp. | reverse complement strand
AAATCGAAGTGTTTGCATTACACTTTAAAAGAAATATGTGGGAGAAAAAACAAACAAGGTGCCTTTAAAAGCACCTTGTTAAAATATAGTTTTATTGAAAATAATGAATCACTTTCGTGTCAGCATTCCTATTTGTTGGTCGGATGTGGATTCTGTTCAGATCTGACATCCCAGTACATTTTGGAATAGTAGTTGTTGGTTCCGTCCTGAAGTTTGGCTATTGCGCCATTGAAACCATCCGGATTCAACGTACTTTCATTGGTAGGATACTTTACACGGGCAGGTAGATCTCCTTTTGTGTCGGAAAGCGGAGTAAATGCCACTTTTTCCCCACCTACCACATAGGTAAATTCTCCCGGTTTAAGCATCGTTAAAGGATAGCCGGTTCTCCGATATTCACTCCAGGCTTCGGTTCCCTGCATATACAGATGGATGTATTTCTGGGTTGCCACGGTTTCGGCGTTTACGGTTCCGCTGACTGATTCGAGGTAGGTATCCAATGCATCTTGGTCAAGGGTTTTACCTGCTAATGTATACCAGTGTTCTAATGAAGACTCAACACCTTCTTCGTACCATTCCTGATCCCAATTGTAACGTTCGCTGAGAATGAAACACAATTCTGCGTATGTCATCAACGGGACAGAGAAATCCTTATTCAAAATAACAGGTGGTGAATCAGTATACCAAGTAGGAGCAGCGTTTCTGATGGCAGTTGTCATGTTGTTGCTCGGTAATCCGTAAGGAAGTCCCAGGTATTTTCCGCCTCTTGGTGTTGTGTAAATTGTTAGTCGCGGATCAACCACGCCTTCCCACGGATGTTGTTTGTTGTTCAGAGTGTCGGGCTGTCCTTTTAAAAGGTCTGTAAACGGCTTTGTTATTGAAAAGTCGTTACGTCCGTCCACAAAATAACCCCGGTAGAAGTAACATTCGTTGGGCGCTTCGTTGGAGTATTTAAACATCGCTTCGTCTTCATTCGACGTAAATACACCCGAAGTAACTGCCTGATCAATGTAAGTTCTCCAGTTAGGGTCGACCTTAGATAGACGAATGGCAATACGGCATTTTAAACTGTTCGCAAATTGTTTCCATTTTGTGGCATCACCATCGTATATTCTATCTCCTGAAGTAAAGGCTTCTTCGTCTTCGTTGATGAGCGCAATGGCATTGTCTAATTCTTTGATAAATTCGGG
>CALLXZ010000494.1 GCA_937875605.1 uncultured Moheibacter sp. | reverse complement strand
GCTTGATTCAGTGCATCTTCGTAGTTGTAAATTTCCGCTAATGATTTGTCAGGGTTTTTTATATTTTGAAATGTTTTTCTGGCTTGTTGAAAATGCTTGTCTGCCAAATCAAAAAGTTCTAACTCGCGGTAAATTTTAGAGAGGCTAAAATTCAGCTGGACATCCCAAGAGCTTTTGTTTTTTACATTTTCGATAAGATTTTCAATTGAGTACAACCTTTCCAAAGCAGATTTATAATTGGTGTTTTGATAATCGATCTGACTCAAAATAAACAAAACTTCAACCTTTTTCTTCGGATCATTGTCATTTTCGAAAACTACTTTAGCAACTTTTTCGGCTAAATCTGGTTTTGCATAAATTAATTCCGAAGCTCTCTCCAACAAGACATCTGCTTCTTCCCCATTTTGTGCTGAAACCGTTGAAAAGCAAAAAATTAGTAAGATTATATGTAAAGAATTAATTATCTGTTTTATGAAAACCAATTGGTAATTTTTGTTTTGTAAAATTAGGCAGAAATTAAAATTTTCACGAATTAATCTTTATTTAAAATTTTGTCCAGATAAATTAAACCCAAACAGAAAAAATATAAATGAGACATTCTCCTTTTAAAAATCCTTTATGCCAATGGATGAGGATTTTTTAACAAATCGCTTTTTACGATAGTACATCAATCCAAATCCCAAAATCCAAATCCCAATAAACGGTACCAATAGATTCATCATCCTCCAAGTAGATTTCTCCAACTGGACTTTGGTTTCGTTCAGCGTAGGAATTTCGAGTTTTCTGTTTTTTAAATTAAGAAAATCGGTTTCACCTACTAGATAATCCACGCAATTCAATAGGAAATTCTGGTTATCATACGCCACCGGACGCTGTTTTGGGTTATCGGGACGAAGGGAGAATTTATCTTCTCCAAGCCGCATCGGCCTTCCCATCAGAATATGATTTTTCGCCACATCACCATCTGAAACGATAATGATTTTCCCATTTTGGGTTTCCGATTTGAAGTTAGGAATTTCATTTCGTTCATAGCGTGAAGCGTACATAGATTTAAAATTTCCTTCTGCCAGAACCGCAAGCGGAATTCTTCCCATTTGGTATTCTTCCGGATTGATTTCGTCCACTTCGGTCAATTCTACCAAACTCATAGACGGCTGTAACGTGGTATAAGGCGAAGTTGCCAATAAAAC
>CALLXZ010000493.1 GCA_937875605.1 uncultured Moheibacter sp. | reverse complement strand
AGTCGTACCGCATGATCTTTTGTTATCTGTGCTAACAATTGGTCGTTAATCACAATTTGCTGGCTATAAACAGAGATTCCAAAAAACATACATAATACAATGGCTGATTTTTTTTTCATTTCTAAAAAGATTTGATGTTTTTCATGATATTTTCCACAACCTGCTTGTCCCGGTTTACATAATATTGAAAGGCTCTTTTGTTACGTAAAACCTTTGCTTTAATGTCCCGTATCTTTAAAAGCATATACGTAGAATTTCGGCTTACTGTTTTGACTTCTTCTAAGGCATAATCCAATAGGATTTTTCGTTCGGATTGTTCCATTTGGTTCATTGCTCCGTAAGACAAAACGATTCCGGTTATCAGGCGTGTGACCATTTGCAGATCATCAACAAATTGTACTTGTGAAGGCAATACGCTAATAATGGAATAGGGTGCTGTTTCAATTTCATTGATAATTGCGGTTTGGTTTTGGTTGATTTTCTTAACCTCTCTGCTCATGGCTATTCCGGTAGGTATTGCCTGAAGGGCAAAGGAAACAATCCGTAACCGATCCTGGATTTTGGTAACCTTTTCTTTAAATCCTTTCCATTGCGATTGGTTCGCCGTTTCTACAGCCGTATTAAGGGTTTGCTTCTGCCGCATTTCTTTTTGCCTGTCGTGTTCCTTCATCGCTGCGTTGATTTGAACATCCATCATCGGAAAGGATACGTTTTCTTTTTGCCATGGAGGAGTGGAATTACCACCTCCCATAGAAGTCAGCACAACATAGAGTACAGGAATCGAAAGGCTTAGAAATATTTTTTTTATGCTTCTTTCAAAACGACAAAATTTAGTTTTCTGTTCCATCACATGATGTTTAAAAATTTCGTTTGTATCGGTTCATGATATTTTCTACAATGGCTTTATCGGTGTTGATGTATCCGGCAAACGGATTAATCGAATTCCAGAATCCCAGGCGGTTGGCTTTTTCCAATCTTAATTTTATTGCCAAAAGCCATAATTTTAAGCTTTTTACATTTCCGGAAATGTTGTGCAGTATTTTATAACGATCTCCTGCCGTTGCAAGATTCAGCTCTCCTGATGCTAAAATTTCCGACACATCGGTTACGATTTTAAGACTCTGCTCATACGTTTTTTGCGAAGCTTTCGTCCCAAAAATGGCGTATTGCGGATGCCGGGATGCCAGCTGAACAACCTCCGAAGAGTACTTATAACATTTATTCAATTCTGAATAAATTTCCTTTACCTGAATCCCGTTCTGCAAGGTTCCCGAAACTTCTTTTAACCCTTTGAGTAGTTTATTCTGAATATCATTGGCTGCAACCATCTGGGTACCTACCCATGTTTGAGCATCTTTTAATTTGGAGGTTTCCTCCACAACTTCATTCTGCTTGGCTTTCAGATTCTCTGAATACAAAATCATCGCTGCCGTTACCGTAGGATCGATATAGGTATTTTGTGCAAACCCCGTAGTTCCTAAAAGAGAAAAAACAAGCTGAACGATTTTTAAAATAGTACGTTTATGCGGTTTCATATTCTGTTATTTTAGCATTAATTAATTCTGAAAAGCTCATATCCCGGTCTTCCAATTCTTGGGAGATGATTTTAAAAACATTTTTTTGCGGATGTTCTCTTTTTATATTCCCATAAAATTGGAGCACTTCCGGCGTAAGTGGCTTTTGATAGAGATTGACTAAGGAAATCATACTTCCCATATCATCTTCGAAACTTTTTACTTGCCGGGTAAAAATTTCCAAAGCTTTGTCAAAGTTTCCGTATGCCTGTATATAATATTCCAAAGCCGATTTTTCCGGCTTTTCGGTGGTATAGGTCAAATACTGCTCTAAAGCAACTTCATTTCCATAGACTTCTCCTTTGGAACCTCGCTTGAGATAAAATTCTTTAAACCGGCTTCGCCCGGATTTGTTGTTCAGATTATTGATGGTAAATATTTTATTCTGTTCCACTTTATTTAAGGATAGTAAAGCGGCAATACGGTCAAAATTATCTTTGAACTTGGTCTGATCGAGCAAAATAAAGGTGTCGGAATTGTTAATAATACTGTCTTTTACCACAGCATTTCCGATAATATCGTCTAATTCCTGTGTTACTACAACGGCTTCACCCCAGAATTTCCGTACGGTTTTATAGAGATACAAAATGTATCCGCCCATCAATTTTGAAGCGATGGCTTTCCAGGCTTCTTCAATAACAAGGGCTTTTCTGCGGTCTTTCCTCAGTCGCATTTTTTGAATAAACGTATCCATAATAATGAGCGTTACAATGGGAAAAAGCTTTGGATTGTCCTTTACGTTATCAATTTCAAAAACAATGAACGGTTCGTCAAATAAGGTGTTGTCGGCAGATTCATTCAACGTGGTACCGTATCTTCCACCTTTGTAAAAATCTCTCAACACAAATAAAAAAGTTCTCAGATTGAATTCTTTTTCCGTGATGGCGTGCTTTTTATTGTTCAGGTAAAGCGGAAGAAATTTTCCGCAATAATCATAGAATCCGTTAAACGATAGCTCTTTTGCTTCAAGCGTTTCTTCAACTTCTTTGATTTTTTTGATGATGGATTTTCTATACGATTCGTTCCACTGCTCAGCTGTTTCCGGTTTTTTTATAAGGTCATCGGGCGACATGAGCATCAACCGGGTTTCATTGTAGATGTTTCTTCTTTGCTTATCGTTCAATGTTTCGTAAGCTTCATAAACCCTGTAAAATAGTTCGCTGTCATAACCGGGGGCATTCATGTTTTTATCCGGATGATAGCGTTTTAAAAGTTTTCTTCCGGCTTCTTTTATTTCGTCAGAACCGGCATTAACAGGAATTCCCAAAATATCGTAATAACTTTCTTCAAAACCGTATCCGTCAGCTGACCGGTCAGCATAAATATCTTCCTCGTGAATGTTGTATTTACCTAAATAAAGAAGCAGCTCTTCCGTACTTTTGTTGTCATACCACTGCGTTCCCTTGTTGAAATACTGGTGGTAATACGACATCAATACGTTGTCCAAAATGGATTTTTGTGCCGATGAAACCGAAGCATCGGGACCTTGCCAAATCAAGAAAATCAGGTTGGTTAAAAATTCGATTTTTTCAATGTTGAATTCCTGTTTATCCATTAAAAAGGGATTCATTGTAATGGGTTTTTCCTCGGTATATTGAATATATCTTCCGCCTTTGTATTTACAGGTTCCCGAATATGAATCTCCGGTATCAACGATAACCACGTCGTAATTGTAGGTTAAGTATTGTTCCAGGATATTATTCATCAGAAAGGACTTTCCCGAACCTGAGGGACCGAGAACAAATTTATTTCTGTTGTTGATTCTTCCTGTTTTCATCGGTAAATCTGCCGGATCGATTTTTAGCGGAACACCTTGCCGGTCGGTAAATCTTAAATAGAAATTGGACTCTTCGTTTACGGGATAACTTTCTTTAAAAAAAAAACACAAGGCAGCTTCGCTTGTTGTCATAAATAAATCGTATTCTCTGAGCTCGGTAGCATTTCCCGGAAGTATTGCCCGAAAAAGTTCCAACTGATTGTACGCATTTTTAGAAACGTTGATTCCTTTTGTAAACAATTTGCTTTCAATCATCGATTGGATATTCTCCATTTTTTCCTGTGTTTCCGTTGAAAACACAATCGAGAAATGGGCATTGACGATAAGTTGTCCGTCAAGAGCGATATGATGCAGCAGGGTTTGAATTTCTTCTGCAATAATGGCATTGGACGGGGAATTGTTTGCTGCTCCTTCGTGTCTTTTCTTTTTTTTGCCTAAATCCCTTTGCTGCTGTGCCTGAGGTGGAATGGTAAGAACCTGATTGTAAATAATCGTTTGGTAATCTTCCAGCTCATTGATGAATGTAAAGTTATCCACCGCCGTTTCCGATGCCACTCCGTTTCCGCCCAGAATGGAATAAGGTTCTATTTCGGAAGGCAGATCAATATTTTCTACATCGACGTAAGAAATAGTTTTGACAAAACGGTTTCCGATGCGCAAATATTCATTGGTACTTTTGATATTATCAAACGAAGGAATGTCTGTAAACTGCATGGACAATATTCCGGTAATATAATATTCAAAATCTTTTTCGAATAAAAACTCTGGTTCGCACTGGCTTTGTTTTAAAAGCATATAAACCTTTTGACATTTATCGTGAAGTTCTTTATAGCTTTTTTCTGAGAAATCGTACGGTCTGTTTTTCTTTTTCAGTTTGTCGTCTATGATATCGGTAAATAAAAGCACCGTTTCGATGGTTTTAAACAGCCGTCCGTCAAAATGTTCGGAATATTTCTGTTGTAAAAATTGATTGGAAGCTTCGGCTTCATATTTTTTCTTGCTGAAAATATCCAGCTTTTGAACAATCCGTCCTTCTCCGATAATAGACACTACCTGATTTAAAACGGTATGGAAATGGAGGTAATTATCAGGATCTGCCGAGTACTGTTCCACAATATTCTTTATCCTGATGCCGATGATGGGATTGCCGTATTGTCCGAATAGAACGTCAAAATCCCAACCGTAATCCTTTCCATAATCGCAACCCACAAAAGGAAGGTCAAATAGTTGTTTTTTTTGTTGTGCCATTTTTTAAAATTTTTTTGTTGCTTATTCTTTTTGGAAAAATGAATAGTTGATTGAAGTTTTTAGTCTTGTCGTACAGACCGTATTTATCTTGTCTTTTAAACAGAAGGTAAATAGCTCCTGCTGTTACGACGAGTCCCAATAAGGAGCCTAATAATCCAAACTTGGATAAGATCAGTGCGGAAACCACACCACCTGCAATAATTCCGACAGCGTAAAAAATATACTTCCCTTTCAATCCGAAAAAGACAAGAGGCTTTTTGAGCCCCTTGTACAGATAAAAACCCATATTAGGCAAAGAATGAGGTTACAAATTCCGGAACAACAATCAAAAAGATCATCGCACCTCCGTAACCCAAAATTTCTTTGTTTACGTCCTGATCGCCGTTGGTCCATTTGTTATAGACTCTCAAACCTCCGATAAAGCCAACCAATCCCCCCACAGCTTTTAAAATAAGCTTGATGGGATCCCAATATTCCTTAATATCGTTGGCAGCGTTGGCGATGGCGGTTGCACCACCTTGGGCAAATACCGGAGCTGTTGCTATGAGAACCAAAGCAAGCGTAAGGGCTTTTTTGGTTGTTGCGCTTTTTAAAAATGATTTTTTCATCGTGGCAAAAAATTAAAATTTAGATTAAATGTGAATTGAAATTTGATTTACATAGTAGAGTGATACACCTTGTGCCCTTCAATGTTGGCAACCAGCTGAACCATTGTTTCCGAGAGGTTAAGGATTTGATCCCAACCGCTGTCTTTCATTTTAGGGGTTTCGTTTTTCTGTTCAGGCTTGTTCTGTGGAACATCGCCTAAATCCTGTTCGGATTCAAAACGCTGTCTTAATTCTTCCAAATTGGGTCGTTCTTCGTCCTGAACAGAACGTTTTGGAATGATTTCTTTTTGGTTAAACGATTTAGGCATCGTGAGGTTCTCGACATCTTCAATGCCTACCACTGTTGCCTCTTTTTTTTCATTTGTAAAATCCGAAAGGGAAAAGGTCTCTGATTCCTCTTGATTTACAACAGTTTCTTTTTTAAGAAAAAGGTCATAGACGATATTTCCTGCATAATAGAGAACATAAACCGTTAAAAGCAGAAGTGAAAATTTTATCATGGGTTTGGTATTTAATTTCTTGATTCTTATTTTTTGTGTTTTTTAAATAGTGGTTTGCAGTGCTTCGTTAATGTGTTGTATGATTTCGTTAAAAGAATTTTTTACTGCATATTTCTGTTCATACGTCAGTTTTCTGGTATCAATGGTTTGCAAACAGTTTCTTTTAAATACAGGACTTTCGATCAGAATACCGTATTTTGAAATCTCTACATCCATTTCTTTTTGATTGAGGTATTTATATCCTTTGTCGTACTTGGATCGGATGAAAATCCGCTCTGCTTCACTTTCCAGCATGCCGAGAACATTTTTAAAAACCAGGGTGGATTTTACCGATACATCGGAATATTCAAAAGGAATGATAATAACGTCGCTGTAAATCAACAGGTCGCTGTATTTTTCGTCAAGTGTTCCGGCTAAGTCAAAGATGTTTATCTCTTTACTTTCCTTTAAGCCGATTAACTGCTCAAAATCTGAAAAAGGACGCTGCTGATCTCCTGCGATTTCCACGTCGTAGCGTTTTGGAAATTCTGATAATTCATCTTCTTTCCATTTGTTGTAAAAGGATTTTTGGTAATCAAAATCGAAAACATTAATTTTTCTCTCGGATAGTGCCGAAATGTAATTGGCAAAAGCAATAGCCAGTGTGGTTTTTCCTGCTCCTCCTTTTTGTGTGGCGAATGTGATGATCATCTGTTTTTATGTTTGTTAAATTGCCTGCCGGTGCTACCGGCTTCTTTGTTTTTTACGTTTTTTCTTGAACTTGTCTTCTGTAGGGTCTTTGGCTGTTGCTGAACTTTTCGTCATATCAAACAGAAAATCTTCTATTATTTTTTCCAAGCTTTCTCCTTTTATATTTGCTGTTTTTGAAGTCGGGTTTAAAAAGTTTTGAAACTGTTTTTCTCCAATCAATTGTTCCAGTTTTCCGATATAGTGAAATTGGGAATGAACAGCGTAATAAGTTCCATTCTCTGATTTTATGATGTGGACAG
>CALLXZ010000492.1 GCA_937875605.1 uncultured Moheibacter sp. | reverse complement strand
TCGCCATTGGGGAAATTGCAAGAGGCGTAAATATAAATCTGGACACACTACCACTGAAATATACCGGCCTCAACGGCACGGAACTCGCGCTGTCCGAATCTCAGGAACGAATGGCAGTCGTGGTCGAAGCAAAAGATGCCGAGAAATTTATCCAGTTTGCTCAGATTGAAAATCTCGAAGCGACGGTTGTGGCAGATGTCACTTCGGATGAAACGATGACAATGTCTTGGAAAGGAAATAAAATTGTCGAATTAGACCGTAAATTCCTTGATACCAACGGCGTTCGTAAGCAAGCCCAAGCCACAGTTCAAAATGGAGAAAATTTAAATCCGTTTGAATCGAAAGAATTTTCAAAAGAAAATTTCATTCAGTTATTGAAAGAATTAAACCACACTTCTCAAAAAGGAATGGTGGAAATGTTCGACAACAATGTCGGAAGAAGCACCATTTTAAATGCTTTTGGGGGTAAAACCCAAAGCACACCGGAAGACATAAGCGTTCAGAAATTCCCAACGGACGGATTTACAAATGCGGTTTCGATGGCGAGTTTTGGATTCAATCCGGAATTGAGTCGTTGGTCGCCTTATCATGGCGCTTATTTTGCGGTGATGGAAAGCGTTGCGAAAATCATCGCTGGCGGAGGAAATTACCAAGAAATTCGATTAACTTTTCAGGAATATTTCGAAAAATTGCGTGACGAAGCGAATCGCTGGGGAAAACCTTTTGCAGCTTTGTTGGGTTCGATTGAAGCACAAAAACAATTGCAAATTCCGGCAATTGGTGGGAAAGACAGTATGAGCGGGAGTTATCAGGACATCGATGTGCCGCCGACTTTGATTTCATTTGCGGTTGCTCCGAATAAATCCAATAAAATCAAATCATCCACTTTTCAGAAAACAAATTCAAAAATTTCTGTTTTCATTCCGGAATTAAATGATGAATATTTATTTGACGAATCCAATCTGAAACAGATTTTTGAAACCATTCAATCCAATAATTCTAAAATTAATTCTGCCATGACTGTAAAATCTGGCGGAATTGCAGAAACTTTAGCTTTGATGGCTTTCGGAAATGAAATCGGATTTGACATTTCGACTTCGCTCAATGTGAACTTGATGAAATATTATCCGGCTGCGATTGTGGTTGAACATTCAGAAGAATTAAATATTCCATCTGATATTCAGTCCAATTATCTATTAGGAAATACAAATTCATCCAAAGAATTTAATTTCAATGGAATTCAAATTTCAATCGACGAAACAAAAACCACTTGGAAAAGTACATTTGCTGAATTATTTCCATACGAAACTCGAAATTCGAAGTTCGAAGCTGGCAAAGAATTCATAAATAATATAAAACAAGAAAAGCGAATTTCGAAGCTCGAATTTCGAACTTCGAAACCAAAGGTTTTCATACCATCATTTCCGGGAACGAATTCTGAGTATGACAGTGCAAAAGCATTCCGAAGAGAAGGTGCAGAAACGGAAATCATTGTTTTCAAAAATCTTTCTGAAAAAGACATTGAAGAAACGGTTAAAGCTTATGCAAAAGCGATTAATAATTCTCAAATTTTATTCATTCCCGGTGGATTTTCAGCAGCGGATGAGCCGGATGGTTCCGGTAAATTCATCGCTACCGTTTTGAGAAATGAAAAAATCAAAGAAAGCGTTCATAAATTATTGCAGCGCGATGGATTGGTATTGGGAATTTGTAATGGATTCCAAGGATTGATCAAATCTGGATTATTACCTTACGGCGAAATCAGAGAATTGGATGAAGACACTCCGACTTTGACTTTCAACGAAATCGGGCGACACATCACACAGCTTGCAAAAGTGAGAGTGAATGATTCACATTCGCCTTGGCTGAAAGGAATGGCGGGACAGGAATATTGGATTCCCTTTTCACATGGTGAAGGTAGATTTATGGCGGATGAAAGAAATTTGGAAATTTTATTTAAACAAAATCAGATTGCAACGCAATTCATAGATTTAGAAGGAAATATCGCTTCCGAAATGCCTCATAATCCAAACGGTTCGGTTTTAGGAATCGAAGGAATTGTAAGTCCGTGTGGAAAAGTTTTCGGACGAATGGGACATCCGGAAAGATTTGAAGAAGGTTTATTCCAAAACATTCCGGGAATCGAAGTGATGAATATATTTAAAAACGGAGTGAATTATTTCGCTTGACGAAGCTCGAAATTCGAAGTTCGAAATCAGTATGGAATTAATCGTAAATTGGTAACACATTAACCTAAAAATTAAAATTATGAGTTATTACAAAAATTTACACATTTGGCAGAAATCAATGGATTTGGTTGACAACGTTTATTCAATTACAAAGAATTTCCCAAAAGAGGAGATTTATGGATTGACCAATCAAATTCGAAGAGCTGCGGTTTCCGTTCCTTCCAATATTGCAGAAGGTGCAGGAAGAAATTCTGATGCTCAGTTTACGAACTTTTTATCCTATTCAAATGGATCAACTTTGGAATTAGAAACACAATTAATTATTTCAAATCGACAAGGTTTTTTGAATGAGTCTGATTTAATTGAAATAACGAAGCTAATCGAAGACATTCAAAAAATGAATTATAAATTACAAAATAAGCTCAATGGAAAATAACGAATCTCGAACTTCGAATTTCGAATTTCGAAAAAAAGATTTCATTTACGAAGGAAAAGCCAAACAGGTTTACACAACGGAAGACCCGAATTTGGTGATCGTATATTATAAAGATGACGCGACGGCATTCAACGCTCAGAAGCGCGGGACGGTTGCGGACAAAGGAGAAATGAATAATAAGATTTCTACTTTGATTTTCAATTATCTGATTGAAAAAGGGATTCAGACACATTACATCGAAACTTTGAATGACCGCGAACAATTGGTTAAAAAAGTGGACATCATCCCGATTGAAATGGTTGTCAGAAATTATGTTGCCGGTTCTATGGCGCAACGTTTAGGATTGGAAGAAGGAGCCAAATCTCCGGTTACAATCTTTGATATTTGCTATAAAAAAGATGAATTGGGTGATCCGTTGATAAATGATCATCATGCAGTTTTATTGGGTGCGGCGACTTATGATGAGTTGAAATTGATGTACGCGATGACCGATAAAATCAATGCCGCTTTGAAAGATTTGTTCATGAAAGCGAATTTAATTTTAATCGATTTTAAAATTGAATTTGGCAAGGATTCTGAAGGAAATATCATATTGGCAGACGAAATCAGTCCTGATACTTGCCGCCTTTGGGACAAGGATACTTTGAAGAAATTGGACAAAGACCGTTTCAGAAGAGATTTGGGAGAAGTTTCCGAAGCTTACCACGAAGTTTATAACAGACTTCAAACCGCATTAAACAAGCAGTAAAATTAAAATGAAAACCTGTACAAAAACATCAAAATTTTCCACTGAATTCTATCAGAGAAATCATCTTAAGAAAGTTTTCAATGATTCGCTCGACAGCATGGAAGAGGAATGTGGCGTTTTCGGGATTTATTCTCCCCGAAACATCGATACCTTTTCCCTTGCGCAGTTCGGGATGTTTGCATTGCAGCACCGCGGACAGGAAGCTGCCGGTGTTTCAGTTCTAAAAAACGGAAACATAAAGACTTACAAATCTGCAGGTTTAGTATTGGATGTTTTTAAAAATATTGAAGAAATTGAAGAATTTCAAGGCAATGCTGCCATCGGGCACACGCGTTATACGACTGCGGGTGGCGGAAGTTCTAAGAATATTCAGCCTTTGTATGCTGTCAATTATTATGGTAAACCACATTTTTCGATTGCTCATAACGGGAACGTGATTGACATCGAAGGACTCAAAGAAGAATTAGCGAAAGAAGGGCTTCCTTTCTTGGCGACTTCTGATACGGAAGTGATTTTGCGCTCGATTCAGAGACATTCACATTTGACGGTTCAGGAGGCAATTCAGTTAGGATTGAAAGAAATTCGTGGTGCTTATTCGGTTTTATTATTGACTAAAAATTCATTGGCTGCTTTTCGTGATCCAAATGGAATTCGTCCGTTGTGCATCGGGAAAATGGATGATGATACGTATGTTTTCAGTTCTGAAAGTTGTGCTTTGGATGCTGTGGGTGCGGAATTTGTGCGTGACGTGGAGCCTGGAGAAATTGTGGTTGCTGATAAAGACGGATTACATTCTTATTCGCTTGAGCAACCATCGAGACAAAGGATTTGTGCGTTTGAATATATTTATTTTGCGCGTCCTGACTCTAATATTCAAGGAAGGGAAATCTATGATCTGCGTGTAGAGAGCGGAAGGAAATTGTATGAGCAATCGCCTGTTGATGCCGACGTTGTGATTGGTGTTCCGGATTCGGGAGTTCCATCTGCGATTGGATTTTCGAATGCTTCGGGTATTCCGTTTGAGCCAATTTTGGTTAAGAACAGGTACATGAGCCGTTCGTTTATCGTTCCTTCGCAGGAAATGCGTGAACGTGTGGTAAATTTGAAATTGAATCCGATTGTAAATAAAATCAAAGGAAAACGATTGGTAATTTTGGATGATTCTATTGTGCGTGGAACGACGAGTAAATTATTGATTAAGATATTGAAGGAAGCGGGAGCGAAGGAAATTCATTTCAGGAGTGCTTCGCCGCCGATTGTTGCGCCTTGTTTCTTGGGGATTGATATGCCGACGAAAAAAGATTTGATTTCTGCCAATATGAATAATAAAGAATTGGCGGTTTATCTGGGGGTTGATTCGCTTGATTTCCTCTCTGTTCCGAATTTGATTGATATTTTGGGTTCTAAGAATCATTGTTTCGGGTGTTTTACGGAGGATTATCCGGTGGAAAAGGAATTGCCGAAA
>CALLXZ010000491.1 GCA_937875605.1 uncultured Moheibacter sp. | reverse complement strand
GGAGCCGGAGGTTGGGTTTTAAACAACGTGGAGAGTTTTAAAGCAGTGAATGATTCCGTTTTTCAGGTTCAGCTAAAAGAACCCTTCCCTCCTTTCCTGGGATTGCTTAGCATGAAATATTGTTCCGTCGTTCCAAAAGAGATGTTTCAAAACGGACAAGAAGAATTTCGAAAAAATCCAATCGGAACCGGTCCTTTTCAGTATCGACTTTGGGAAGACAACGTAAAATTAGTCCTCAGAAAAAACCCGCTTTACTACGAAAAAGACGAAAAAGGAAATTCACTTCCCTATTTGGAAGCGGTTTCCATGACCTTTCTGCCAGAAAAGCACAGTGAATTCTTACAATTAATTCAGGGAAATGTGGATATGATGGCAGATTTAGATCCATCTTACAAAAATGAAATCCTTACGCCTTTAGGCGAATTGAATCCAAAATACAATGAGATCTTGGATTTGCATAAATACAATTATTTAAGCACGGTTTATTTGTGTTTTTATTTGGACGAAGGAAAAGAAATTGACGTTCGGTTGAGACAAGCCATTAATTATGGAATTGATAAACAGAAAATGGTCAAATATATGATGAATGGTGTGGCTACGGCAGCAGAAGGTGGATTTATCCCAAAAGGGCTTCCGGGATACAATGAAAATGCCGGCTATGCATTTGATGCGCAAAAAGCCCGAGAATTGGTAAAAAATTATCAATCAGAAAAAGGAAATCTTCCGAAAATCCAATTAACAACTGTTCAGGAATATGCCGATATATGTGAGTATATTCAGGCACAATTAGCTAAAGTTGGCTTGAATATTGAGATAAATGTCGTGCCCGGTCCAACGATGCGAGATGGCAAAGCGACCGGGAAATTTGAGTTTTTCAGAGCCAATTGGGGAGCGGATTATCCGGATGCGGAAAATTTTCTTTCGTTGTATTATAGTCCGAATTTTGCACCCGAAGGTCCGAATTATTCGCACTTTAAAAATGAAAAATTTGATCAATTATATTTGAATTCATTCAAAATCAGTGATGATCGGAAACGGGAAAAAATATACAGAGAAATGGATAGTTTGATGATGAAATCGGCACCCGTTGTTCCGCTTTTTTACGACCAAACCAGCATCTTTCTAAGAAAAAACGTAAAAGGTTTTACGATGAGTCCCGTAAAATTATTGGATTTAACACGAGTTTACAAAACAAAATAAATGAACATTCCTACAGTTAATTTAAAAAGAATAGTAGTCATAGGTGGAGGATTTGGCGGCTTGCGTCTTGCCAAAAAACTTTCGACCAAAGATTTTCAGGTAGTATTATTGGATAAACATAATTATCATGCTTTTCAACCACTTTTGTATCAGGTTGCAACAGCAGGATTGGAACCCGACTCCATTGCCCATGCCATTCGTCAGATATTTGCAGGAAAAGAAAATTTCTTTTTTCGAATTGCCGATGTGGAACGAATTGATACACAAAATCAATTCATTCATTCCGATATTGGAAGTATCCATTATGATTATTTGGTGATGGCGACAGGTTCAGATACCAATTATTATGGAAATCAGAACATCGAAAAAAATGCAATGCCCATGAAATCCATTCCGGAAGCATTGGATTTACGCAGTTTGATTTTACAAAATTTGGAAAAGGCATTGCTGACTAACGATCTGGATGAGAGAAGCCGATTAATGAATTATGTAATCGTAGGTGGCGGTCCTACCGGAGTGGAATTAGCAGGTGCGATGGGTGAGTTGAAAAAGCACGTTTTACCTCATGATTATCCCGATCTGGACATTCGAAGAATGAATGTACATTTGATTCAGGGTGCCGAGCGGTTATTGCCTACCATGTCAAAAAATGCTTCTGAAAAGGCTCTGGAATATTTAGAAGAATTAGGAGTGCAGGTTTGGTTTGATATGATGGTAAAGGATTATGACGGAAAAATCATTACCACCGATAAAAAACCATTTGAAGCGACTACTTTAATTTGGGCTGCTGGTGTAAAAGGAACTTTAATTCCAGGAATTGATGGCGAAGGTTTAGTTGTAGGCGGACGATATGTGGTAAATGAATTTAATCAATTAAAAGGTTTTGACAATGTTTTTGCGATCGGCGATGT
>CALLXZ010000490.1 GCA_937875605.1 uncultured Moheibacter sp. | reverse complement strand
GCGGGAGAATATACCATAATTCCATAAGAAGAAATATTATTTAAATGAAATCTCGTATTTATTTTGTTCTAAATTCGCACTACTAAATTTGTCCGATGAACTCCACACTCATCCTACGCTGTTTTCCTTACTTCCTTTTACTCTACCATTTGGTGTTTGCCTGGTTTGCTTACGAATACGTCAACCAGAATAATGGTGATGCAGTGAAATATTGGTTTGTGGGAAAGAATCTTTCCGCTACCAGTTGGACAGATTTTCTTCATCCCGGAAGTGATGCCATAAAACTCATTACTTTTCCGTTGGTAAAATTTATGCATCTCCCCGGTTGGGTAGGTTGTCTGATTTTTAGTATTTGGAGCGGTTTTGGATTTTGGAAATTGTGGAATTTATTGAAAAATATTTCATCTGGAAATAACTATTTGTTGGGAATTTCCATGATGTTATTGTTATTGCCCAACGTACATTTTTGGACTTCTCTCATTGGAAAAGAAGCAGTTTTGTTTGTTCCAGTGGTTTTGATTGCTGAACGGATCTATAAAAAACATTATTTTTCACTTCCACTCATTCTTTCATTTTTGATAATAGCGTGGATTCGACCTCACGTTGCGCTTGTTTTTTTGATTGCATTTTTAATTGCAATTCTTTGGAAAGGGGAAATGCAAACAAAAACAAAAGCATTTATAAGTGGATTTGTTCTCATTTTCGGAACCGGACTTTATTGGCTTTTAGCCCGAATTACCAATGCCCATGAAGGTTTGATTGCCAAAATTCAAAACCTCTACGCTGCACATAATCTGAAATTGAAAAATACTTCTTCCTATGTACCGATGGAGGATTACATCTATCCTTATAAACTTTTTACCTTTTATTTTCGACCACTCTCCTTTGAAAAAGAAGGAGTTTTTGGTCAAATCATCGGTTTGGAAAATGGAATTCTTTTGGTATTTTTTCTGATAATTTTATACATTTCTATCCGAAATTTGAAATTTCTTACATGGAATGTTTTTTCCGTTTTCGCAGGAATTTGTTTACTTCTTTACGGAACCGTATTTGCGTACGGATACGCCAATTTCGGAATGATCATCCGCACTAAAACATTGGTTTTCCCCTTGATTCTAATTTTCGGAATTTCCTTGCTACATCAAATCCGGATCGAAAGAAAACCCAAAACTTTTTAGGGTTATAAACTTAAAAAGTTTTAAAATTGAAATTGTTTTATGGATATAACTCTCTAAACCTATTCATCAAAACAGTATTTTTGCTTTCAAGATTGGAAAAGTGAACAAACCCAAACTCATTCGTATTACCACCGTTCCGCTTTCATTAAAAGTATTGCTGAAAGGACAATTGAAATATATGTCCGAATTTTTTGAAGTGGTCGGCATTTCCTCTTCCGGAACGGAATTAGAAGAAGTGCAGCAACGAGAAAAAATTCGAGTAGAAGCCGTTGAAATGACCCGACAAATCACACCTTTTCAGGATTTGAAATCGCTTTGGAAATTGTACCAAATCTTAAAAAAGGAAAAGCCGGAAGTTGTCCATACACATACTCCTAAAGCGGGTTTTCTAGGGATGATGGCGGCAAAATTCGCAGGTGTTCCCACCCGGATGCATACTGTCGCAGGAATGCCACTTATGGAAGCTACGGGTTTGAAACGAAGGATCCTGAATATGGTTGAAAAAACAACTTATTCTTTTGCAACTCATATTTATCCGAATTCCAAAGGTTTGTATGAATTTATTCTCAATGAAAAATTTACTTCTACCACCAAATTAAAAATCATCGGACAAGGTTCGTCCAACGGAATTGACACCGATTATTTTTCTCCTGAAACGATTTTGGATAACCAAAAAGAAGAATTGAAATCAGAATTAGGAGTTCAAAAAGAGGATTTTGTTTTTATTTTCGTAGGAAGACTGGTAAAAGACAAAGGTATCAATGAATTAATCTCAGCCTATTCAAAACTTAAAACTCAAAACTCAAAACTGTTGTTGGTAGGGCCGTTTGAACCGGAATTGGATCCTTTATCATCTGAAACTTTGAAGAAGATAGAATCCGATCCCACTATTTTATCGGTTGGTTTTCAGTCAGACGTCCGCCCTTATTTTGCCATTTCCGATTGTTTGGTCTTTCCAAGTTACCGTGAAGGTTTTCCAAACGTCGTTTTGCAAGCCGGAGCCATGGGTCTTCCTTCCATCGTTTCCAATATAAACGGCTGCAATGAAATCATTTCCCACCATCAAAACGGAATCATCATTCCGGTAAAAGACCCGAATGCTCTACAAGAAGCGATGGGAAAATTGAAATCTGATAAAGAATTATATGAGAATTTAAAAGTCAATGCGAGACTCGATATTACAAGTCGATTTGAACAGAAAAGAATTTGGGAGGAATTGAAGGCAGAATACGAGAAACATACCTAAAATCTCAAATGAAAATAACCCGCAGACTTTTAGAATTTTGAGATGAATTCATCAACGAAAATCCTAATCATCTGCGTGAAAAAAAGCCGTGAACAATGATTAAAATTCTATTAACAATAAATTAATCTCATACAATTTCAAAGAATTACCGGAAAACCGATTAAATCTCTAATTTTGTCCTGTATTATGTATGCTAAGTTCTTCAAACCAATGCTGGATTTCATTTTGGCATCCTTGATTTTCACTCTATTACTACCGGTTTTGATAGTAGTAAGTATCGGACTTTGCATCGCCAATAAGGGGAAGCCCTTTTTCCTGCAACCTAGACCCGGAAAAAACGAACGCATTTTCCAGATCATCAAATTCAAAACCATGACTGATCAAAAGGATGAAAATGGAAATTTGCTTTCGGATGCCGAACGTTTGACGGCCATCGGTTCTTTTGTGCGAAAAACTTCTTTGGATGAAATACCTCAATTAATGAATGTATTGAAAGGAGATATGAGTTTGATTGGACCGCGTCCTTTGTTGGTTCAGTATTTGCCGCTTTATGATGAAATGCAGAAACGAAGACACAAAGTCCGTCCGGGCATCACCGGTTGGGCACAGGTTAATGGTCGGAACACGATTTCCTGGCAACAAAAGTTTGAATATGACGTGTGGTATGTGGATCATCTTTCGTTGGGATTGGATTTGAAAATTCTGAAATGGACGCTTAAAAAAGTCCTTATCAGAGAAGGTATTTCGCAGGAAGGAAAAGCAACGATGGAAGTTTTTAAAGGAAATAATTAAAATTAAAAATGTATTTATTTGGCGCAAGCGGACATGGAAAAGTAGTGGCAGAAGCAGCAGAATCTGCCGGAATTTCGATATTGGGATTTATTGATGAAAACCCTTTTCTTACAAAAGTTTGGAATTATCAGGTTTTGAATACGTTACCGTCTGATGTTCAAAAGATTTTGATTTCAGTTGGAAATAATGTAACCCGAAAAAAAATCGTAAGCCGTTTCCCAAATTTCAAATTTGAAAAAATCATTCATTCATTTAGCTCTTTTTCAATTCGTTCAGAAATCGGCGAAGGAACGGTTGTTTTATCGGGTGTTTCCGTCAACTCAGGAGTGAAAATAGGGAATCATTCTATTTTAAATACTAATTCTTCGGTCGATCATGATTGTCAGTTAAGCGATTTTGTTCACATTTCGCCCAATGCTGCTTTGGCAGGTGATGTGACCGTGGGCGAAGGAACACACATCGGAATGGGGGCTTGTGTGATTCAGGGAATTAATATCGGAAAATGGGCGATCATCGGAGCAGGGGCGGTTATTATTCAGGATGTTCCTGATTATGCAGTGGTTGTAGGAAATCCGGGAAGAATAATTAAATACACCGAACACAAGAATTAGCGATATGAATTCGTTGTATCTTTGTCGGGTCATATACAAAAAGACATGAATTTTAAGAAAATTTGGCTCTCTTCTCCACATATGGGGGGAGGCGAGTTGAAATATGTGCACGAGGCATTTGAAACAAATTGGGTAGCTCCTTTAGGTCCCAATGTAGAGGGATTTGAGAAAGATTTGGAACATTTCTTGAAAGCAGATTCTCATGTTGCGGCGTTGAGTTCCGGTACAGGAGCGCTTCACTTGGCATTGATACTGGCAGGTGTAAAAAGGGAGGATGAAGTCATTTGTCAGAGTATGACATTTTCCGCTTCTGCAAATCCGATTGCGTATTTGGGAGCGATTCCGGTTTTTGTGGACAGTGAAAAAGAAACCTGGAACATCTGCCCTGAACTTCTGGAAAAAGCGATTGAAGACAGGATTTCAAAAGGTAAAAAACCGAAAGCAATTATTGCCGTTCATCTTTACGGAATGCCTTATCAACACGATGAAATCGACCGAATTGCTAAAAAATATGAAATTCCTGTAATTGAAGATGCGGCTGAGGCATTGGGAAGTCAATATAAAGGAAGAAATTGTGGAACGCTGGGAGACTTTTCCATTTTGTCTTTTAACGGAAATAAAATCATCACCACTTCCGGTGGTGGTGCGCTGGTCACTAAAAACCAAGAAATGAAAGAAAAAGCGGTTTTTTTGGCGACGCAAGCAAGAGATGCAGCACCGCATTACCAACATTCTGAAATCGGTTATAATTACCGAATGTCCAATGTGGTTGCGGGAATCGGAAGAGGACAGATGGAAGTACTGGAAGAGCGTGTGAAAGTAAGAAGAGCCAACTTTGAATTCTACAAAACCCATTTATCCGGTAAAGATGGATTTCAATTTCTACACGAACCGGAAGGACTTCTTTCCAATCGATGGCTAAGTTGTGTTTTGACTTCTTCGTTTGAGGAAAGAGAAAACATCCGTTTGAAATTACAGGAAAAAAATATAGAAACCCGACCTCTTTGGAAGCCGATGCATTTACAACCCGTATTTGAAAAATACCCGAATTATGTAAACGGAACAACGGAGGAGTTATTTGAATTGGGACTTTGTTTGCCCAGTGGATCCGATTTAACCCAACAAGATTTAAGCAGAATCCTTGAAAATCTATAGTTTTCCATTCATAAGCTATCAGCTTAAAAAGAACCTTCGTAAAGAAACGCCGAGATGGCTGGTTTTGGTCATTGACTTGTACATCACGGTCAATACCTTTGTGATGACTTTTTTATTGTTGAAATTACTGCGTATCGGACCCAACATTCGTTTGTATGAAGTATCCATGAACCATGTTCCGCAAGTACTCTTTTTCGCATTTATCGCCTTCATCATCACGTCTTCTTACAAAGGAATTGTACGGCACACCGGATTTAAAGATATGCTTAATGTGTTGAAAGCAAATATTTTATATACCATCCTGATCAGTGCATTTTCTTGGTTGATTTTTGAAATAAAAGCAGATCCGGGTTATAGAATTGGGAAAACGGTGCTTTTAGTCCATTTTCTTTTCAATACGATTGCCTTGTCTTTTATGAGAATTCTATACAAGGGACTTTA
>CALLXZ010000489.1 GCA_937875605.1 uncultured Moheibacter sp. | reverse complement strand
CCGTTACAGATGAATTACAAATCATCGCTACGGCTTTGGATACGTTTGACACGTCCAAATTATTTGAATTTTTGGATAAATATTTAGTTGAAAATAGTGTTCAGGAAATAGTAGTCGGATTGCCGATGCGCATGCACGGTGAAGTCGGTCAACTGGAAACGGAAATCCAGAAATTCATTTTGAAATTCAAAGAAAAACATCCGACGATTCCCGTATTTCGGCAAGACGAAAGTTTTACTTCCAAAATGGCTTCGCAAGCGATTTTCATGAGCGGAGCTAAAAAGAAAAAACGTCAGGACAAAGCATTAATCGACAAAGTCAGCGCTACAATTATACTTCAGTCGTATATGGAATCAAAGGGTTTTTAAAAATTCACCCGAATTCGTGATTGCGTATCTGTTCTTTTGATGGTAATTTTCTTGAAAATTATCATCAATGAAATGGGACAAAATCATCCGAATTTTTAGCATCGCAGGTTTTCTGATTGCAGGAATTTTATATGTTAAAACTCTTTATTATCTCCAAACGGGAGAAAAAGCAGATGCATTGGTTACGGATGTATTTTACGTCAAACTAAAAAGCAGTAGAAATTTCGCAGGATCTGAAGGTTATTATCCTATTTTAGAATTTAAAGACAAAGAAGGAAAGCACATAAAAATTGCAAAAAATAACTTTCTGGTTACGCCTTCTCTCTGGGAAAAAGGAGATATAATTCCCATCATTTACCTAAAAAACGATCCCGATTCTTATATGAATGATAGTTTCAATGGTTTGTATCTGGCCTCTATTATAGCAGTTGGAGTTTCACTTTTGCTTTTATTGGTTAGTTTTTTATTTCCCGGTTTTCTGAAACTTCCGAAATCTTCTCAAAAGTTGGTGATGTATAGTTTGATTGCTTTGATTTCCATTACCATTTTATATTTTCTACTAAATAATAAATCAACTGAAAATGTAGGATTTAGCTATTATTCAGCACCCGACGAATCGGAGCTTCTCATGGTTGGTTATTTGTTGATAGGATTTGTGTGTGTTGTTTGTGTTGCGCTTGTGGTAGGTTTTTTCTATCTGATTTATAAATTGATTCGAAAAGGATTAAGATAAATGAATTTGATTCTATTCATTTACAAATTCTCAAATCAACACATTTTCAACGATTTGGCTTTAATCCTGCAATCAGAACCTGAAAACTATCTAAATAAAACTCTTCAAGGCAATTAAACATTCATTTTTTGTGTTGAATCCGGTGTGTCAAAACCTGAAGGCACAACTCTGTGAATATTTTCCGGATCGTATTTCACATACATGGTTTTTCCGGGAACGCATTTGAATTGAGAGGATTTGGGAACGGGAATTTTGATGGTGGATTCGTAAGGATCGTGCCGGTCGGGCATCACATGGACTTTGACTTTCAGAAAATCGACGTTGGGCATGATATTCTCGCCTATGGTCGAAACTTCCAAAATCTTCGCTTTGGACAGAACGCCTTTGGCATTTAATTCCTCAAACATCGCCTGATTTGCCTGAACCTGCATCATGATGTCCTGATTGGGATTTTGAGAATTAAAATTAGTGGAACCAAAATTTTGTGCATTGGAATTTTGATGAGTATCCAAAATGACTTTTGATTTATCCGTCGGATCGTATTTCACCCGGATGATGGCTCCGGCTTGAAATGCGCCCAGATTTGCCAACGGCAACATTTGTTTGATACGTGCCGGAAACTGTGTTCCGTCTGCTCCGTTTACATTTACGTCGATCAGCATTTCGAAGTACATAAGCGTTCCGATGGAAACATTGGTTCCGGATTGCTGGAAGTTTGTAATTACGGCAGTTGTGGAAATTCCGTTTGGAATGTTTTGTCCCGTCATTCTCTTTTTTATGCTTCCCAAGAAAAATTTCGTAAATAAAATAATCAGCACTATCAACGATCCGG
>CALLXZ010000488.1 GCA_937875605.1 uncultured Moheibacter sp. | reverse complement strand
CCATCGTCACTTGGCCGGGCTTTGTGGGAGCGGTTTCTGGAATGAATGAGAAAGGATTGACTGTCACAATAAATGCGGGAAAATCATCTATTCCGCTCAAAGCCAAAACCCCGATTTCCATTGTGACGCGAGAAATTTTACAATATGCGTCCAATGTAGAAGAAGCGATTGAGGTGGCTCAGAAAAGAGAAGTTTTTGTTTCGGAGGCGATTATGGTGGGGAGTGCGCAAGATAAAACGGCAGTTTTGATCGAAGTTTCTCCTAAAAAATTTGATGTGTACCGCGGGGAAAGTTCTGCGGAATTACTCGTTTGTTCCAATCATTTTCAAAGTGAAGTTTATCGTTCGGATGAAAAGAATTTGAAAACAATTGAAGAATCCCATTCGCAATATAGATTTGAAAAAATGAATGAATTGGTGTCTGAAAATCCAAAAATTACCCCCGAAATTGCAGCAGATTTTTCACGAAATAAAGAAGGATTGAACGATTTGAAAATCGGTTTGGGAAATGAAAAATCCATTAACCAACTTCTTTCTCATCATGCCGTTATTTTTCAACCGGAAGACCGATTGATGTGGGTTTCTGCTAATCCTTATCAATTGGGAGCTTTTGTCGCTTATGATTTGGATGAAGTATTTGGAGAAATAGAAAACTTGAAACAAAAAGAAAGAATTTGGGAGGAAGAATTAGTCATTGCAGAAGATGAATTTCTTCATTCGGAAGAATTTCAGAATTATTTGGAATTTAAAAAACAATTGAAAATTATTGTTTCCAAAACGAACGATAAATTGCCTCTAAACGAAATAAATCCACAAGAATTCATTCAGTTAAATCCGGATTATTGGTTAAGTTATGCAGTGATTGCTGATAATTATTTCGAACAAAAAAAATATACAGAAGCATTGGAAAACTATAAAATAGCCTTGACGAAAGAAATTACTACATTGCCTGATAAAGAAAGAATTCTGAAACGAATTCAAAAATGCGAAAGAAAACTAAAATGATTCCAATTCCTAAAATAGAAACGCAAAACCCTAAAGAAATCAAAGCATTCCAGGAAGAATTGTTGAAAAAACAATTGGTTTATTTACAAGACAAATCAGTTTACTATTCTAATTTATTCCGAGAAAAAAATATTGACAT
Source organism: uncultured Moheibacter sp. (assembly GCA_937875605.1). Classification (GTDB taxonomy): domain Bacteria; phylum Bacteroidota; class Bacteroidia; order Flavobacteriales; family Weeksellaceae; genus Moheibacter. The sequence goes on along the minus strand of CALLXZ010000488.1, from coordinate 4,999 downwards.
CCATCAAATTCGGACATTGGAAGATTTGGTGAAAATTCCAGTTACCACCAAAGATGATTTACAGAAATACAACGATCAGTTTTTATGTGTGGAATCTTCTCAAATTGCTGATTATGTAACGACTTCGGGAACTTCCGGTGATCCGGTTTGGATTGCTTTGGCAGATGAGGATTTGGATCGTTTGGCGTATAACGAAGAACTTTCTTATCAGTGCGCCGGTTTGTCGGAAAGCAGCATCATCCAGTTGACAACAACTCTGGATAGACGATTTATGGCGGGTTTAGCGTATTTTCTGGGCGCAAGAAAAGCCGGAATCGGCATCATCCGTGTAGGTTCTGGTGTTCCGGAATTACAGTGGGATACGATTCGGAGGATTCAACCGGATACTTTGATTTGTGTACCTTCTTTTTTATTAAAAATGATTGAATTTGCGGAGGCAAATGGAATTGATTATCAAAATTCAAGTGTGAAAAAAGCTATTTGTATAGGAGAACCTTTGCGAAATCAGGATTTTTCACCCAATATTCTTTCCTCTAAAATTCAATCCAAATGGCCCATTGAATTGTATTCAACTTACGCTTCAACCGAAATGGGAACGGCTTTTACGGAATGTGAAGCAGGAAAGGGCGGACATCAGCATCCGGAATTAATTATTTGTGAATTTTTGGATGAGAACGATCAGCCTACACAAAATGGAGAGCCGGGAGAATTGGTTATCACAACTTTAGGTGTTAAAGGAATGCCGCTTTTGCGTTATAAAACGGGCGATATTATACAGCCGCATTATGAAAATTGCAGTTGCGGTCGTGCTACTTTGCGTTTAGGCCCGTTAGTGGGAAGAAAACAGCAGATGATTAAGTACAAAGGAACTTCGTTATATCCGCCATCGCTTTTGGATTTGTTAAATGATTTTGAAGAAGTGAAGCATTATGTGATCGAAGTTTTTTCGAGTGAAATTGATGAGGATGAAATCCAAGTTTTGGTTCATTCGTCAGATGAATCGGACGAAATGCTGGATAAGATCAAAGATCGATTTCGAGCAAAAGTCCGTGTCAGTCCACGTATTATTTTTGTTTCTGAAGCGGAAATCCTTAAAATTAAATTTCCCGAAAATTCGAGAAAAGCGGTGACTTTTTTAGATAAACGATTGTGAGTTTTAAGTTGGTATTGAATTTTCGTTGTAATGTTCTTAATTCATCCCTCATTTTAGAATTGAAAAATTCAAATATAATTTGTCAATAAATACGATTAAAGCGCAGAATTTTATAATTTTGCACTCCGTTTACACACAATACACAAATAATTTACCCATGGAGCAACAAGCACTATTATTTTCGACAAGAGGAAGCCAGGTTTTGGCAGAAAAAATCGCAGAACAATATGGTGAAAAATTAGGCAAACTGAAAATCGTGGATTTTAGTGATGGAGAATTCCAGCCTGCATTTGAGCAGTCTGTTCGAGGTTGTCGAGTTTTTCTAATCGGTTCAACTTTTCAGCCGAGTGATAATCTGATGGAGCTTTTGCTGATGTGTGATGCTGCAAAACGTGCTTCTGCCGATAAAATCACGGCGGTGATTCCTTATTTTGGATATGCGCGTCAGGATAGGAAAGATGCGCCACGTGTTCCGATTGGAGCAAAATTAGTTGCGAAAATGTTGACGGCTGCGGGAGCAACTCGTGTTATGACTATGGATTTACATGCTGATCAGATTCAGGGATTTTTTGAAATTCCGGTGGATCATCTTTATGCTTCTACAGTTTTTGTGGATTATATTCAAAATCTAAATTTGGATAATTTAACGATTGCTTCGCCGGACATGGGAGGTGCAAAACGTGCCAATAATTATTCAAAACACTTAAATGCCGACATCGTGATTTGTCATAAAGAACGAAAAAAAGCAAATCAGGTGGAAAATATGATGTTAATCGGAGATGTGGAAGGGAAAAATGTGATTTTGCTTGATGATATGATCGATACGGCAGGAACACTGACCAAAGCAGCAGAATTGATTATGGAAAAAGGAGCTAAGAGCGTCCGTGCAGTAGCGACACATCCGGTTCTTTCAGGAAATGCGTATGAGCGCATAGAAAATTCTCCCTTGGTAGAGGTTGCGGTAACGGATAGTATTCCGTTAAAAAATAATACGGTTTCTAAAATAAAAGTGTTATCTTGTGCGCCTCTTTTTGCTGATGTTATGCATATGGTACACAGCAGAAAATCAATTAGTTCGAAATTTATTATTTAATTTATTATAAAAGTTTTTTATGAAATCTATTACAATTCAAGGTGTAAAAAGAGAAAGCGTAGGTAAAGCTGCGACGCGTACCTTACGTAATGCTGACCAAGTACCTTGTGTTGTTTATGGTGGAAACGAACCTTTGCATTTCTCGGCAGACGAGAAAGAATTTAAAGGTTTGGTTTATACACCAGAAGCACACACTGTAAACTTAGAGTTGGCGGATGGAACAAAGGTTGCTGCGATTTTGCAGGACATTCAGTTTCACCCAGTGACTGACAAAATCATCCATGCCGACTTCTATCAGTTGCATGATGATAAACCGGTTGCAATCGAAGTTCCTGTACGTTTGACAGGTCGTGCGCGTGGTGTAGTAAACGGTGGTGTTATGCGTTTCAATATGCGTAAGCTGAAAGTAAGAGCGATTCCTGCAAACTTGCCGGATGAAATCGTAATCGACGTAACGTCTATGCGTATCGGACACAAAAAATACGTAGAATCTATCCGTAGCAATGATTACACAATTCTTCATCCAGATAACGCAGTTATTGTAGCAGTTAGAACATCTAGAACGGCTGTTTCTGACACAGATGACGATGAAGAAGAATCGGCTTCAGAAGATGCTCCTGCGGCAGCTTCAGAAGAAGGTGCAGAATAAGATTTATAATTTTCACATAATGCGAAATGCGCTTTGCGTATTTCGCATTTTTTATTGAATTAAATTCGCTTTATGGAAGAATTATTTTCAGTCGAATATTTTATGCGCAAGGCTTTGGATGAAGCGTACGCAGCATTTGAAAAAGACGAAGTTCCGGTCGGAGCCATCATAGTTTCGAAAAATAAAATAATTGCCAAAGGGCATAATCTTACTCAAACTCTTACAGACGTTACGGCGCATGCCGAAATGCAGGCAATTACTTCAGCAGCCAGTTATCTGGGTAGTAAATATTTGCCTGAATGTACACTTTATGTGACATTGGAGCCTTGTGTGATGTGTGCAGGGGCACTTTATTGGAGTCAGATCGGGAAAGTTGTGATAGGAGCAGGAGATGAAAAACGAGGCTTCCAAAATGCAGGTATTTCCTTACATCCCAAAACGGAAATTCATTTCGGAATTTTGGAACATGAATGTTCGGATTTGGTGAGAGAATTTTTTAGAGCGAAACGTTAAATTTGATGTCAATCAGCTTCAATCCATAAACAACGCCTTCAATTCATGTGCTTCTTTTGGATTCATTTTTCCGGCAAGGATTAAACTCAGTTGTTTTCTTCGTAAAGCGGCATCAAAACGTTCTTTCTCCTCTTCGGTCTCGGGTTGGATTTGTGGAACGGAAGTCGGTTTGTTATTTTCATCCACCGCTACAAATGTATAAATGCCGTTGTTGGTCTTGATTAATTTTTGTTCGATCGGGTCATCGATCCAAACATCTACATAAATTTCCATGGAACTGGAAAAAGCACGTGTCACTTTGGCTTCCAGTTTTACAATACTTCCCAACGGGACTGGTGTATTGAAAGAAACATGGTTCACGCTTGCTGTCACTACCTGAAAACTTTCTGCGTGACGACGTGCTGCGATGGACGAAATACGATCCATGCGTGCCAGTAATTCACCTCCAAAAAGGTTGTTCAGCATATTTGTTTCGCCTGGTAAAACTAAATTGGTTAGAACGGCAGCAGAATCCGCGGGAGTTTTGATTTTTGTGTTCATAAAAAAGACCTTTTGCAGCGCAAAGGTCTTTCATTTATATTCTTAAAACAAATTCTTTCTCAAATTAATCTTTAAGCGATAACACCCAAGTTTCAGGAAATTCCTCGCTTACTGTTTTTCTATAGGCTTGTGCATCTTCTTTGGTTGGAAACGTTTTAAAAGCGACATAGTAGAAATTGCCTTTTTTCTGTGTCATTTTCGCTTGTTCAAATCCAAGTTTTTGAAGTTTTTCTACTTGTGCATCCGCTTCTTCCAGTTTTCGGAAAGACCCGGAAATTACTTGGTGGTCATGAACGGTAAGCACCTCATTTTTATAAGTTGTAGCTTCTTTTTCGATAGCTTTGATAGGTGATTCGATTGCTACGGTTGCTTCGGTGTTGGGATTCATGACAGGAGACACAAACCCGCTCCATTGCTGGTTTACAAAATCGGTAACAGGTTGTGGTTTGCCAAAATAAAGAAATCCTCCAATCAAAATCGGAACAATTGCTGCTGCTTTCCACCAAGCTGAAGAATTATTTTCTTCACTTTGTTTTGATAAAATATATTTTGCACGAATGCTTTCTAATCCAAACGAATCCAAAAGATAATTCTGATGACCTGGAACAAAATGCAAAAGACCATTTTCATCTTGGCTAAATGTTCCTAGGTCTGATAGAGCCAAAGTAGAGTTCATCTGCAAATGTTTCTTCCAAAACTGAACCGTGTTTTCTACTACTTCTTTTGCTTTTTCAAACGAAATTTCACCCGATTTTGTCAATTCCTTTGTCAATAAACCATCATTCATTGTCAAGGACGGATTGAAAATTATCTTTTTAAAAGGAGGCGAAAAAACGGAAGTTTCCGGAACATAGCCGGCATTTGATTTTTGTGCAATAAAAGCCCCAAACTCAGGCACTACGACACAGTCATGATTATATAAAAGCGTTGAAATATGTTTTTCCAGATTCATAGTTCAAAATTACAAATTAAAAAACAGAAAAATCCCAACGGTAGATAAATTGTTAATAAACTTTTCCTAAATTAGAAAAATGAATTCTAACCTCATTTA
>CALLXZ010000487.1 GCA_937875605.1 uncultured Moheibacter sp. | reverse complement strand
CTTCGGCAAGATTTCCTTTGCTGAAAGAAACCTGGGAAACGATTTCAATTACTTTAGAAATAATTTGCTCCGAAACATTTTGAGAATTGAGAAATTCCGTAATTAATTCTGATGATTTATCAACGCCATCATGCAATTTATAATCACCGACATCGTGCAGCCAAGCCGAAAGTTCGACCAAAAAAGAATCGGCATTTTCTTCTGTTGCGATTTTTCGGGCAATTTTCACCACACGTTCGATGTGGTAATAATCGTGCCCTGTGGTTTCGCCTGAAAATTGATTTTGGATAAATTCTTGTGTTTTTTTTAAAATTTCTAATTCATTCATATAAAATAGCTTATATTTGCACCCTCAAAAATGTAAATTAATCCGGGACGAGTTCCCAAAAATACATATAAAAATGGCAACAAAAATTAGATTGCAAAGACACGGTAGAAAAGGAAAAGCATTTTTCCATATCGTTATCGCCGATTCAAGATCTCCACGTGATGGACGTTTCATCGAGAAAATCGGAACTTACAACCCCGTTACAAATCCGGCAACTATCGATTTGGATTTAGATCGTGCAGTGCATTGGTTACAAGTGGGTGCTGAGCCTACTAACACAGCAAAAAACATCCTTTCTTACAAAGGTGCGTTGATGAAAAAACACTTATTGGGTGGTGTTTCAAAGGGTGCATTTAGCCAGGAAGAAGCTGAAAAGCGTTTTGATGCTTGGTTAGAAGAAAGAGCAAATGCTGTTCAAGGTAAAAAAGACGGTTTGGCAAAAGCGAAAGAAGATGCTAAATCGGCTGCTTTGGAAGCGGAAAAGAAAAAATCAGACGCTCGTATAGCGGTTGCTGAAGAAGCTCCGGCAGAAGAAGTAGAAACTGCGACTGAAGAAGCAGCTGAAGTTTCTGAAGAAACTACTGCTGAGGAAACTCCGGAAGTAGTTGCAGAAGCAACGGAAGAACCGGCTTCGGAAGAAGAAAAAACAGAAGAATAAATCTCAATTCGTCTGATGCAAAAAGAAGATTGTTATTACTTAGGTAAGATTACTAAACTTCACGGTTTCAAAGGAAATTTAATTTTGCATCTCGATACAGACGAACCGGATTTGTACGAAAATATGGAATCAGTATTCGTTGAAACAAACGGAATGCTGGTTCCTTTTTTCTTTGAGTTCATCCAATCGCATTCGCGTGGAAAAATGTTGGTAAAATTTGAAGATACTTCCGCCGAGGAAGCAGAAAAATTAGTCAACAAACATCTTTATTTACCACTCAACACACTTCCTGAACTGGATGGAAGCGATTTTTATTACCATGAAATCATTGGTTTTACGATTTTTGACCAATCCAATACGGAAGTCGGTTTGATTAAAAATGTAAACGATACTACAGCCCAAGCTTTATTTGAAATTGAAATCGATGGAAAAGAAGTTCTAATTCCTATCGTTGAAGAATGGATTTTAGAAGTAAACAGAGACGAAAAAGCTATTTTAGTTCAAATCCCTGACGGTTTATTGGATTTATATTTGGGTTAATCTTTATCCACGCCACCACCATACATTTCCGTCATTTTTTTGGAACTTTCATCAAAGATCTTATCAGACTCTTCTTCTGAAATAATTTTGCCTTTTGGAAATTTAATTTTGTATTGATCATTCAATATCTCTAAATTTTGAGCTACAAATCGGTCAGTCCAAATTGCATTTTCCGATGAAATTCCTCTAATTTCTATTTCTAAAATAAGTCCGGGAAGTCCGCAATATAATTCAGGACCGATTTTGTAAGGTAACTTTGGTGCATACCAAGCCGTAATTTTATCATCATCCAATTCAAAAGTTGCTTTTCTCAAAGAAATTCCCAGCAATTCTTTTGTTTCTTTTTGCAGTTTCCAATCTAAAATTTGCAAAGTATCAGAAATTATAAATTCCTTATTATTAAAATTCCATTTGTAGAAATAAAGGTTTTGATTTAAATCTATGTAATAGTCTTCGGAAGCAATGGTAGCTGGAGGTCGTTCCCCTTCTTGTGAAGTAATTAATTTTTCAACTTCTTTAAATTCAGACAATTTTCCATCAATGATTAATTCAAATGTAGCCGGCACAAATCTTCCCCCAAATTTACTTGTAGCATTTGTTTCATCAAGTGACATTGTTCCCTCATACGTGACTTTTAATTTTTCCTGAGAAAAAAGATTTGCTCCGAAAAAAATCAAAATAATTTTGAAAAAAATAAGTAGGTTTTTCATTTAGATTAAATTTCAAATTAGAAAATACTTTGTACTTAATAATTCTTACAATTATACTTAAAAAAACTAAATTTGCATCCTATTCAGAATTCAAATGGAAGAAGAAAAAAAACCGCTCAATTTCTTGGAGCAAATTATAGAAGATGATTTAACCAATGGTTTGGACAAAAGCAAATTACGCTTTCGTTTCCCGCCGGAACCCAATGGTTATCTGCACATCGGACATGCAAAAGCAATTTGTATCAATTTCGGATTAGGAGAAAAATACGGTGCGCCTGTCAATCTGCGTTTCGATGATACCAATCCTGCCAAGGAAGAACAGGAATTTGTGGATTCGATCCGCGAAGATGTAAAATGGCTTGGGTTTAGTTGGGCTGAAGAAAGATTTGCATCAGATTATTTTGAAACACTTTACAATTGGGCAATTCAAATGATTAAAGACGGAAAAGCGTATGTCGATGACCAATCTTCTGAAATAATCAATGAACAACGAAAGACTCCATTTGAACCCGGCATAGAATCACCTTGCCGTTTGCGTTCGGTAGAAGAAAATCTGGAATTGTTTGAAAAAATGAAAAACGGCGAGTTTCCGGAAGGAAGTCACGTTTTACGTGCAAAAGTCGATATGTCTTCGCCTAATATGAATATGCGCGATCCGGTTATGTACCGCGTTTTGCACAAAGAACACCACAGAAGCGGTGACAAATGGAAAATCTATCCGATGTACGATTGGGCACATGGCGAATCTGATTATATCGAAGGAATTTCCCATTCGCTTTGTTCGCTGGAATTTGAAAATCACAGACCACTTTATGAATGGTATTTGAATCAGGTTGAAATTGAAAATCAAGAAAATAAACCAAAACAAAGAGAATTTGCGCGTGGAAATGTAAGTTATATGATTACTTCCAAACGTAAACTAAAACTTTTGGTAGACGAAGGAATTGTTACCGGATGGGACGACCCAAGAATGCCTACAATTTCAGGGCACAGAAGACGTGGTTATACGCCTGAATCAATCAGAATGTTTTGGGATAAAGCAGGAGTTGCGAAACGTGACAACGTAATTGATATTTCATTGTTGGAATTTGCAATACGTGATCATTTAAATAAAATTGCGCCACGTGTTTTTGCAGTAATTGACCCTGTGAAATTAGTTATTGAAAATTATCCGGAAGGTCAAACTGAATTGCTTTCGGTTGAAAATAACCCCGAAGATGAAAGCGCTGGAAACAGAGAAGTTCCATTTACAAGGGAATTATACATCGAGCGTGAAGATTTCATGGAAGATGCTCCGAAGAAGTTTTTCCGTTTATCCATAGGAAATGAAGTTCGTTTGAAAGGTGGTTACATCGTAAAAGCGACGCGAGTCGAGAAAGATGCAGCCGGAAATATCACAACCATTTTTGCAGAATATGATGCGGATTCCAAATCGGGTTCAGGCTCGGAAGCGAGTATGAGAAAAGTGAAGGGAACGCTTCATTGGGTTTCGGCTACGGAAAATTTACCAATAGAAGTTCGTTTGTACGATAGATTGTTTACTGTAGAATCTCCAGATTCGGAAGGTGATGGTGATTTTTTGAAATTTGTAAATCCTGATTCAATGAAAATTGTTCAAGGATTTGCAGAACCTTCTTTGAAAAATGCAAAGCCTGAGGATAAATTCCAGTTCCAAAGAATTGGTTATTTCACGTTGGATAAAGATTCTACGGCTGAAAAATATGTTTTTAATCGAACTGTGGGATTGCGCGATACTTGGGCAAAGGAGCAGAATAAATAATCAGAAAGTCTCCAAGGTCTTGAAAACCTTAGAGATCTCTTATCACATTACACCCTAAAAAATGTTCAGACATATCGGTAAAAACCGGACGTTGAAACATAACCTGCGAATTGCCTCCTTGCTTTCATTTGTTGCAGGAATGGTAAATGTAGCGGGATTTCTTGCGGTACAACAATTGACTACTAATGTTACGGGACATTTTGCATTTTTTGTAGAGGAAATTTATAGCCTAAATGTTTGGAGGGGAATGGCTTATTTTTTGTTTGTGTTCTTTTTCTTTTTAGGTTCATTTTCATCCGGATTATTGGCGGAGTGGATTACGAGAAAAAATGAAAGATATGTTTTGGTGATTCCTATTTTAATGGAATCATTTCTTTTGTTTTTCGTTGCTTTATTTGGATATTTCTTATTAAAGGAGTCACCAAATATGATAGCCTATATTTTATTGTTTGCAATGGGTTTGCAAAACTCGTTAGTTACCATGATCTCCAATTCGGTTGTGCGGACAACTCATTTGACCGGACTCTTCACTGATTTAGGAATTGAAATATCTCAATTGTTATTTTTTAAATCAAATGAACAGCGAAAGAAACTGATTTCTTCGATCGAACTCCGATTAACCATCATTACTTGTTTTTTTCTAGGCGGAATACTGAGTGCCTTAGCTTACTCACATATAAAACTCCACATTTTATTTGTTGCTGTATTTTTACTTTTGATAGGATTGACTTATGATCAGATCAAATTGAAAATGAATTTAGTGCGACGAAAAATTCATCATAAAAAAAATCCGAAATCTTTATGATTTCGGATTTTCAATTATTAAAATATCTAATTGACCGTATTCAATAAACTTTGTAAGTCTGCAATTGTTCCCGGTGCAACCACCAAATCAAATGTATTGTCGCCACTGATAGTGACGTCCTGAGATGCAAAATGCAAGGCGCCCTCCACTAAAGAAATAGCAATTATTTTTCCTTGTGCTCCGGTGGGGATACTTCCTGTATAAGTTGCCAAAGCGTCACCCTGAACGGTCGTCAAAGCAGCAACAGTAGTGAAATCGTTCAAAGCAAAGAAAACCTGTGTATTGGTGAAATCCGGTGCGTTTGGCACACGAACTTTAAATTGGGTAGACTGTCCGTCAATTAGATTATAAAATGCATCACAATTGCTCCATCCACCGATGATGCTCCAAATGGTAAATTCGCCATTGGTTCCTGCTGTTTCATCAAATGTCAATTCTGAATTTCCGGCACCCCAGGAAATCACCGGACCGGAAGGAGCGGTCTGTGTTGTGCCAATAAAATACTGCATGGAATTTTCATATCCGTTCGCATCGGTTTGGTATGGAAGAATTGCCTGAACTCCGTTCAAAGTCAATTCGGCACCCGTAGCATCGGTTACACGTACCCAAAACATTCCGCCGGAAACCAATGGAGCTTCGGCAGCAAACGTTTGAATATTATGTTTGATCATTTCTCCACGTTTGAAAATTTCAATCAAGGAAACTTTAAAAGGAGCAGTAGGAGTAGCTCCTCCTGCAAGTGTACAGGAATTTGGCGGAAAAACGAGACGTATGTCCTCTCCTTCCAAAATATTTTCTATGGTAGGATCGGTGATGGTTAATTGGATCGTGTCGGTAAGCGTCATCGTATCATGTACTTCCTGAAGGTTTTGAAAATCCATTTCGGTCGGGAAACCTGAAAATAAATCTTCGTTGTTGGTACACTGATAAAAAGAAACCACCGATAGTATCGTAACAACTGCCATGGTGATCGGGTTCATTTTTTTCATCTTATTCTAAATTGATTTATAATTAATTTGACGATAATTCTCTGATTGGTTGCGTGAAAGTTAAACTTCTGCATGACGAAAACAATCCGTAACATGGTCGTTTACAATTCCCGTTGCCTGCAAATGTGCATAAATTACGGTACTTCCCACAAACTTAAAACCTCTCTTTTTCAAATCTTTACTAATTTTATCAGACAATTCCGTTGTAGGCGGAACTTCTTTCAAATTTTTTCTTTTCGCATTTACGGGTTGATGATTCACAAACCCCCAAATATAATCGGTAAAGGAACCAAATTCTTCCTGAATTTTCATAAAAGCTTGTGCGTTGGTAACGGTTGCACGAACTTTCAGTTTATTTCGGATGATTCCTTCGTTTTCTAATAACGATTGAATCTTATCTTCATTGTATTGCGCAATCTTTTTATAGTCAAAATTGTCCAATGCTTTACGGAAATTTTCTCTTTTTCGCAGAATGGTAATCCAACTCAAACCTGCCTGAAATGTTTCCAAAATGAGAAATTCAAATTGAGTTGCATCATCCCGAACGGGAACACCCCATTCTTCATCATGGTATTTGATATAAATTTCTTCATTGCTGACCCAGCCGCATCTTGTTTTCATTTTCTTCGCATCAATTATTTGATAAACCTACAAAATCCTTCAGACATTATTCTAAAAATTTAATTATGAAAGTGACAAGACTCATATAGATATTATTTTTATTCAGTCTAAATAAGCATAGATTTGCTTCGAATTAAAAAATGATTTTATGAAAGTGATTTATACGTTAGGTATTTCTTTATGGGCGACATTAGGTTTGGG
>CALLXZ010000486.1 GCA_937875605.1 uncultured Moheibacter sp. | reverse complement strand
AATGTGGTGGGATTGGATGCCGCAGCTTGGCGGTATTATGCGAAGTCGGCGGAACAATTATCTTGGGGAGAATCTGCAACGCTTGCCGTACTTCCCAATGCTCCTTCATTGATTTTTCCGGGAAAGAATCAAGATTTATTGTTGGCGAAAAGAAACCGTTTATTGAAGAAATTATTCGAAGAAAAATTCATCGATAAAGACGATTATGAATTGGCTATTTTAGAACCTTTGCCCGGAAAACCTAATGCGCTTCCTGAAATTGCTCCGCATTTATTGCAAACCGCTATTAAATCACACAAAGGAAAACGGCTGAAAACGACGCTTGATGATAATCTGCAGGAACAAGTCAGTTTAATCGTAGAAAATCATAAACAACAATTGTCTTCTAATGAAATTCACAATATGGCCGTTTTGGTTGTAGAAGTTCATTCGGGAGAAATAAAAGCGTATATCGGAAATACATTTGACCGAAATAATTCCCATTCCAATAAAGTTGATGTCGTACAAGCAAGAAGAAGCAGCGGCAGCATTTTGAAACCCTTTTTGTACAGCAGTATGATTCAGGAAGGAAAACTTTTACCGAAAATGTTACTTCCTGATACACCGATGGATATCACGGAAAATTATGAACGAAATTATTCAGGTGCCGTTCCGGCGGATGAAGCACTGGCTAAGTCACTCAATATTCCGGCGGTTCACATGCTGGAATCGTACAGCGTTCCCAAATTTCATCATAAATTAAAAGAATTTGGTTTTACCACATTCAATCAAACACCCAAACATTATGGTTTATCATTGATCGTGGGTGGAGGAGAAGTAAAACTTTGGGAATTGGCGGAATCGTATCGGAATTTGGCGTTTCGGGTTTTGAAACCGGAGCAAGATGTATTTGATCCGAAAATTCATTATATAAAAAGAGAATCGGAAGAGGAAAAGAAATTTCCGGTGAGTGCGCAGTCTGCTTATTTGACTTTGAAAGCTTTACAAGAAGTTGCCCGACCGGAATCCGAAACGGGATGGCAGGTGTATTCGGGAAAAAACATAGCGTGGAAAACCGGAACAAGTCATGGATTTCGGGACGCTTGGTCGGTAGGTGTGACGCCGGAATATGTG
>CALLXZ010000485.1 GCA_937875605.1 uncultured Moheibacter sp. | reverse complement strand
AGTGTAAACATTTATTTTTTTATTTTATGATAAATCATAAAATGTGGATTTTCTGTTGTTTTCAGTTCTTCGTTTAGAAGATCAATTCTTCCAATCTTTTGATCATATATTCTGGGCAGCGTACGGGTCGTCGTGTTTTCATGTCTACAAATGCTAATGTGGAATTTGCAGTTGTTAATAACTCCTCTTTATCATTTCGGATTTCATATTCAAAGTACAGACGTACGCTTCTCGGGATCTCCGGTAAAAGAATATTAATATGTAAAACTTCGTCATAATAGGCGGGTTTTGCATATTTTAAATTTAATTCTACTACAGGAAGCATAATTCCTTTGTCTTCTAACTCTTTGTAAGGCAGCCCCATTTCTCTAAAGAACTCCACACGGGCCACTTCACAATAGGTAGCATAATTTCCATGATAAACTACACCCATTTGATCCGTTTCTCCGTATCTTACACGAATTGAAATTGTTGTCGAAAGCATCTTAAAGTATTGGATTAAATCTTTACAAAGATATTTTTAAAAAGTCAATACCCAATCTGTTTTTTTTACTAAAAATTTATGAGCAGTTTTGCTTTACGAAAAAAAACCAACTATCTTAGTAGGCTAATTACTTTTCAACGAAATCTTAAACATTAAAAGAATCTACAAAACTATGGGAAAAACGGCAGAATCGGTTTGGGAAAACTGCTTGAAATTTGTAAAAGACAACATTCAGGAACAAGCTTTCAAAACTTGGTTTTCTCCCATTCATCCTATTAAGTTGAATGAGAATATTCTTACCATTCAAGTCCCAAGTAAATTTTTTTATGAATGGTTGGAAGAGCATTACATCAAATTATTGAAAATTGCTTTGCAAAAAGAATTAGGCAAAGATGCAAAGTTAGTTTACAGTATCGTAATGGATCAGAAATATTCCGGTAAAGATCCCTATACCGTAAAAATTCCAAGTTCCAATCGCGAAAAATTACAATTGCAAGAAATAGATGCTCCCCTTCCGATTGACAGCAAAAAAGTAAAAAACCCATTTATCATTCCGGGTTTACAGAAAATAAAAATTGATTCTCAATTAAATACGAGTAATAATTTCCACAACTTTATAGAAGGCGAAACAAACCGTTTGGCTCGTTCTGCTGGAAAAGCTGTAGCAAAACGTCCGGGTGGGACTTCTTTCAACCCATTGTTTATCTATGGAGGAGTAGGGTTGGGGAAAACGCATTTGGCACACGCCATTGGTTTGGAAGCTAAGGAAAATCATCCTGATAAAACCGTTTTGTACGTTTCCACCGAGAAATTTACACAGCAGTTTATAGATGCGGTTCAGAGTAATAACCGAAATGATTTCATTCATTTTTATCAAATGATTGATATTTTGATCATTGACGATGTTCAGTTTCTTTCAGGCAAAAAAGGTACGCAGGAAGCATTTTTTCATATTTTTAATCATTTACACCAGAAAGGAAATCAAATTATTTTGACTTCAGACAAACCACCGGTGGATATTCAGGATATGGAACAGCGTTTGATTTCCCGTTTTAAATGGGGACTTTCTGCCGACCTTCAGGCTCCTGATTATGAAACCCGCTCTGCAATTCTGAAACACAAAGTAGAAAAAGACGGAATCGAAATTCCTGAAGAAGTTATCGATCACATTGCCAAAAGCATCAAAACAAATGTTCGCGAACTGGAAGGATCTTTGAATTCTATCATTGCGCAAGCGACACTGAACAAAAAAGAAATTACGTTGGAATTGACACAGAAAACCCTGTCCAATTTCATCAATAATACTCGGAAAGAAATTTCCATTGATTACATTCAGCGTACGGTAAGTGATTATTTTAAAATTCCATTTGACCAAATCCAATCCAAAACTAGGAAACGGGACGTGGTTCAGGCAAGACAGTTGGCGATGTATTTTGCAAAAAAATATACCAAAGCCTCTCTTTCCAGCATCGGCTCCCAAATAGGGAATCGTGATCACGCTACTGTACTTCATGCTTGTAAAACGGTAAAAAATCTTTCGGAAACCGATAAAGTTTTCCGCGGATACGTAGAAGATTTGAACCGGAAAATAAGCGTAGAATAATCACTAATCATGAAAATCCTGATGGTTTGTTTGGGAAATATCTGCCGTTCTCCGTTGGCAGAAGGAATTATGCGCTCTAAACTGAACGAAGATTTTTTTGTGGATTCTGCCGGAACAGGCGATTGGCATGTAGGTCAATTGCCGGATAAACGTTCCATAGCCATCGCAAAAAGTTACGGAATTGATATAAGCATGCAGCGAGCGAGACAATTTCAAGTGGAAGATTTTGATATATTTGATCGGATTTTTGTGATGGATGCTTCCAATTTAAAAAATGTACTGGTACTTGCGCAAACCGATGAACATCGTAAAAAAGTGCGTTTGATTTTGAATGAAAAAGATGTACCGGATCCTTACTATGGTGGTGATGAGGGATTTGCCAATGTTTTTAGAATGTTAGATGAAGCGACTGATGAATTTGTAAAAACACTGAATTTGAAATGAATTCCAAATTATATTTAATTCCAAATTTGTTGGGAAATGATGATTTTCGAAAATCACTTCCGGATTTCAATCTCAAAATCGTCAATCAAATCCAAATTTTTGTAGTTGAAAATGAAAAGTCGGCTCGAAGATTTATTAAAACCATTCTTCCCGAAAAGAAGCAATCGGAATTGGAAATTCACATTTTGGATAAAGATACTTCGGTCAAAGAAGTCCATGATTTAACCCAATTGTTTAAAAGAAATGAGCCAATCGGCATTATTTCAGAAGCAGGACTTCCTGCTGTTGCTGATCCGGGCTCAAAATTAGTGCGTTTAGCACATCAGAACGGAGTTCAAGTTTTTCCTTTGGTGGGACCATCTTCGATTTTGCTGGCATTGATGGCATCCGGGATGAATGGGCAGCAATTTAGTTTTCATGGTTATTTACCGATTGATAAATTGGAACGAAAAAAGGTTATACAACGTTTGGAACAAGAAAGTCGTAAGAACAATTCTACCCAGATATTTATGGAAACGCCTTATCGGAACAATCAACTTTTGCAAGATCTGATTCAATTCTGCCAACCTTCTACGTCAATCTGTGTAGCAGCTAATTTGACGATGGACGATGAATTTGTTTGGACGGCTTCTGCGAAAGAATGGGCACAAAAAAAGACGGACTTTCATAAAAAGCCCGCCATTTTTTTATTAGAATCTTACTGATTTATTTGATATCACCTGTTGTAGGTGCCTGACCAATCAATTCCATGAATTCATCTAACTGAGGCGTAATGATGATTTGAGTTCGACGGTTTGTTGCACGTCCTTGATCCGTAGCATTAGAAGCAACCGGATTGTACTCACCACGACCACCTGCTGTCATACGTTTTGGATCCACTCCATGTTCATTTTGCAATGCCTGAACTACAGAAGAAGCACGTAGGGCACTTAAATCCCAGTTGTTACGGATGTTTGTTTTGTTTATTGGAACATTATCTGTATTACCTTCGATGATCACGTCATAATCTTTGTAATCTTTGATGATTTTCGCAATTTTAGATAAAGTTTCACTTGCTGCAGGGCTGATTTCATAGCTTCCTGATTTGTATAACATATTGTCAGATAGTGAGATAAACACTACACCTTTTAATACCTGAACATCTACGTCTTTCAACTCCTCACGACTTAGTGAACGCGTTAAATTATTGGTTAACACCATATTTAACGAGTCATTTTTACGATTGATCTCTGTTAAATGTTTGATGTATTTATTGGAAGCATTGATTTCATCAACCAATTTTGCAATGTTTGCACCTCCTTGTTTGCTTCCCGCTAAACATTCTGCCAATGCATTTTGTAAAGAAGCTAAATTTCCTCTTTCTGAACGGATGGCATCTTCCAAACCTTCAATTTTCGATTTAGCAGAAGCTAATTCGGTTTGACAACCTTGATTTTCTGCATAGACACTGTTAAATCTGTTTTGTAGTTCATCGTACTTCTTTTGAGGCACACAACTTGCCACCACCAAAGCGCCAAGTGTAACTACTGATAAAATGGATAATCTCATAAGAACTTTATTTATTATACTTGATTACAACGTTAAATTGTAGGTTTTAGTTTAACGGTTAGTGATAAAAAAGAATCCGGTACTATATTTCCCGGATTCTGTATAAATTTTTATCCTTGTGGCGGGATGTACAATACCTGACCTGGATAGATTTTGTCCACGTCTGCTAACATCGGTTTGTTAGCTTCAAAGATAGTATTGTATTTGTTTGGATCTCCGTAAACTTCTTTTGAAATTTTAGAAAGATTGTCACCACTTTTTACAGTGTACATTGTTTTTGAAAAATCTGGCATTTCAAATTTTAATGGCTCGATAAGTGTAAGGTTATCTTCCACATTATCAACTCCGTCCACGTTTCCTGCAGTTGCAAGAATTTTTTGTTTTTCGTCTAAATTTTTAGCAGAACCGTTTACAGAAATACTGTCTCCGTTTGCTGAAAAGGTAACTTGTGATAAATCAAAGCCATACTTTGAAACATGGTCTTTAACTTTTTGTGCTTTTTCCTCAGGGGTTTCACTTCCTCCAAAGATTTTTTCACCTGCATTTTTGATGAATGAAAATAATCCCATAATTTTTCTATTTTTTATTGGTTAATAGTGGTGTAAATTTATACAATTATTATTCCATTCATTTTAAATATTCCCTAAATTTTCTTAACATTTTAACAATTTTTAAATAGGTACAGCTTTTTGAGAGTTTTATCATGAATTCTTTCTTGCAAAGAAATCATGAATTTTCTAACTTGCCATCACGTAAAATAAAAGATGAAAACCAAAATTTTATTGATTTATACAGGTGGAACCATAGGTATGGCGAAAGACTATGAAACACAATCCCTGAAACCTTTTGATTTTGAAAATTTATTAAAACACATTCCGGAGTTAAGTCTGATCGATAGTGAAATCAGTTTTACCGGATTTCAAAATCCCATTGATTCATCCGACATGAATCCGGATCATTGGGTAGAATTAGCAAAAATTATCGAAAAGAATTATCATGTGTATGATGGATTTGTAGTGCTTCATGGTACCGATACAATGGCATATTCCGCTTCTGCGATAAGTTTCATGCTCAGCGGACTTCAAAAACCAGTCATTTTTACAGGTTCACAACTGCCAGTAGGAGACCTGCGTACCGATGCGAAAGAGAATCTGATTACGTCCATTCATTTTGCCTCTTTACAGGAAAATGGTAAACCAAGCATAAGGGAAGTATGTATCTATTTTGAATATAAATTATTACGTGCTAATCGAACGACAAAAATAAGTGCGGAGAATTTTGATGCTTTTGCTTCGCCGGACTATCCCGATTTAGGCGAGTCGGGAATTCGCTTGGATGTTCGAACGAATGTTTTAAGAGTAGAAGATGAATCAGTTGATTTCTCAATTAATACAAATTTGAACAGCAATTTAGGGCTGATGAAAATCTTTCCGGGTATGTCTCGCTCCTTTATTGAAAATATCTTTGCTACACAAAATATGAAAGTAATGATTATCGAAGCATTTGGTTCTGGTAATATATTTTCTTTTGATTGGTTTAAAGAATTATTGCGCAAGAAAGCAGAAAAGGGACTTCTTTTCATTGTTAATACGCAATGTGCAGGCGGAATGGTCGAAATAGGGAGATACGAAACCAGCGAGATTTTTAAAGAAATCGGAGCTATAAACGGTTTTGATCTAACCACGGAGGCATCCGTCGCCAAAACCATTCATTTGTTAGGACAAAATTTATCTTCGGAAGAATTTAAAAGTCAATATGAAAAGGATTTACGTGGAGAATTAACATATTTGAAACAATATTGATATCAGATTAATTAAATTTTTTACATTTGCAAACCCAAACAGAGAGGTGTCCGAGTGGTTGAAGGAGCTACCCTGGAAAGGTAGTATACGGGTAACTGTATCGAGGGTTCGAATCCCTTCCTCTCTGCGAAAATCCCTATAAGTATTTAATTTATAGGGATTTATATTTAAAGGTACTAAAGATACATCCTCTATTATCTCAACTATATGCTAATTGTATTCCTGACTTACTCTCATGAACAGAAGTTAAAAAAAAGTGCTCATGAGTAGTGAAATTTGTAGATGTAAAGATGCTGTTTTTGAATATTGAGATAGGGTATAACAGAAAAAGATTACATTCTTCTTTGGAATATAAAACTCCTACCAGAAAGAGAATCGGAATTTATGGATAAACCGTATACAGCTAAGGTCTTAAGTATTTGTCCGAATTTTTGTTGCAAGTTCATTAATTATAAATCGTACTTTTGTGGACA
>CALLXZ010000484.1 GCA_937875605.1 uncultured Moheibacter sp. | reverse complement strand
CTCCCGTTTCCGGATCCACTAAATTGGAATTGATGAATTGCAAAGAATTTTTATAGACTATATAATCGTCTTCCGAAATTTTCTGGTCAGCAGGCAAACTGTTTTGAATCGAATCCAATTGCTCCACCGTACGGATATTGGAAAGTCCGGCTACTTCGATTCCTTTAAAAGCTTCGTTAACCTGATTTTTAGTGTCTGCTATCGCTTCTTTTTCATAGGAAGTGATTTCTTGTGAATCTCCTTCAAAATCCGGTAAAATAAAAGGAACGAAAAAAGCAATGAAACTCACAAAAATATAGAGTTTTACAGGCGGAACGTAGGTTTTCCTTTTTCCGTCTAAATATTCTTTGATGATTTTTCCCGGTCTGAAAAGCAAATTTTTCAGCGTTTTCCAGAAAGCTCCGTCATAATGAACCAGATCTTCTGCAAAATGAGAAAAAAGATAATGGAATGAAGGTCGGTTTACACTGTTTTCCTGTCCACATTTCGGGCAGAAACGTTCTTCCACGGTTTCTCCACAGTTCAGACAGTTTTTTTCTTCGCGAAGTTTATGATGGGACATTTTGTTTAATTGATTTACCAAAAATACTTAATTGAAATAAAAAAAACCTCGAAGGTCTAAAAAAAACATTTGAGGTTTATATATATATTTTAAATTAAATTCTATCCAAAAACTTTCTTTCTGAAAAGTAAAACGATGGCTCCACCAACCGTAATGGACGAATCCGCCACATTAAAAATATAGGAAAAGAATTCTTTTCCACCGATTAGGGGAATACTGTCGGGCACTTCAAAAAGCGGAAAATAAAACATATCCACCACACAACCCTTCAGAAATCCTGAATATCCTTGAAAATTGGCTTGTGAAATTCCGGCATAGCCGTCCCATCCTCCTCTTTCCATATTCCAGGTCAGTCCGGTGTCGAAAATCATTCCGTAAAAAAGGCTATCGAAAAGATTTCCGATGGCTCCGGCAAAAACCAGCGCCATACCTACTTTAAAGTAATTGTTGTTATGAATTTTTACATTTTTCCAAATGTACCATCCAATTCCTCCAATCAGAAAAATCCGCAAAACCGATAAAAGCATTTTACCTGTCAATCCGCCGAATTCAGCTCCGTAAGCCATCCCCGGATTTTCCACAAATTTCAGTTGAAACCAGTCCAACCCAAAAACATTTATGCCTTCGTTCAGGTGGAAATTAGTTTTGATGTAAAACTTTGAGAGCTGGTCAATGATCAAAATCACCAGCACTATGATTCCTATTTTCTTCAAAACTACGGATTAACGTTGCATATTTTTTGCTTCGA
>CALLXZ010000483.1 GCA_937875605.1 uncultured Moheibacter sp. | reverse complement strand
TTAAAAGCAGCCATTTACGGCGCTTTCGATATGCAAATCGGTGGACCAAAAGATGCCAACAATATTTTTCGCGCCGGATTTAATACCCAACTTTCCATCCCACGCATAGTTGCTCCTTTCCGATTTCCTTCGTCAAGTGCGTATGTCCCGAGAACAAATATCAGTTTAGGATATGAATATTTAAGCCGAACCCAACTTTATACATTAAATAATTTCAATTTTTCATTCGGTTATGTCTGGAAAGAAAATGCAAGAAAAGAGCATGATTTAAAATTATTTGATGTGACACTTGTTTCACCTGCAAATGTCACGGAAAAATTTATGGAACAAGTTAACGGGAATACAGCTGAAGGAATTCCTCCAAATCCTGCATTGGGTCGCGTTGTAGAAAAACAATTGATTTTCGGTCCGATTTATTCGTACACCTACACCACCACCATGCTTCCTCGCAAAAACACGATTCATTATAAAGGAGTTTTGGATTTAGCCGGAAATATAACCGGACTCGTTACCGGTGCAAATGCGAAAGATAACAATCAGAAAGATATTTTTGATATTCCGTTTAGTCAATTTGTTAAAATGGAAAATGATTTCCGTTTTTATCACAAAGTTTCCGAGAAATCAAGCTTTGCAACACGACTCATAGCCGGCGTGGCTTATCCGTATGGAAATTCCGAATACATTCCTTTTTCCCGTCAATTTTTTGTGGGCGGTGCCAATAGTATCCGTGCGTTCCGAGCACGAACTTTGGGTCCCGGAAGTTATGATCCAAGAACGCAGAATTCCTCGTTTTTCTTTGATCAGGCAGGCGATGTCAAACTGGAATTGAATGCAGAATACCGTTTTAATTTGTTTAGCTTTTTCAACATGGCGCTTTTTGCAGATGCCGGAAATATTTGGTTAATCAACGAAGACAGTTCACGTCCCGGTGGAAAATTCTCCAAAGAATTCTTAAGCGAAATTGCCGTAGGAGCCGGATTAGGAGTACGATTGGACTTTTCAATTTTGGTATTGCGACTGGATTTAGCGATACCGCTACGAATTCCTTATTACGAATCGGGAGATCGATGGGCATTTGATAAAATCGATTTTGGAAACAATCAATGGCGACGAGATAATTTGATTCTGAATATCGCGATTGGATATCCGTTCTGATTTTCATTTTATCTCTAACTTTGTGTTATGACAAAACTACAAATCAAAAATATGGTTTGTCCGCGCTGCATCATGGCGGTGGAAAATGTATTGGACGAAATGAAAATTTCTGCTGTGGAAGTTCGTTTGGGTGAGGTTTTATTGAATCAGGAATTAAATTCTGATGAACTTTCGGAATTTAAATCTAAAATTGAAAAGCTTGGGTTTGAATTGCTGGATGATAAAAATTCTGCATTAATCAACAAAATCAAATCCATCATCATTT
>CALLXZ010000482.1 GCA_937875605.1 uncultured Moheibacter sp. | reverse complement strand
GAAGAATATACTTTGGTCGCAGTTGCAGATTATGTTTTGGGAAAAACGGCTTCAGGAACTGTTTCCAATCTTTCTTCTTCGAGAGCTTTGCGTGACATCGCTCAGAAACATGGTCAGAAATACGAAGCTTCTGCCGTAGGAGAAGTAAATGTGGTTACCAAAATGAAAGAAATAGGTGCAAAAATCGGTGGCGAAGGAAACGGCGGTATCATTTATCCTGAATTGCATTATGGTCGTGATTCTTTGGTTGGGATTGCTTTGTTTTTGAGTCATTTGGCAGAACAGGAAAAATCGGTAAGAGAATTGCGTGATTCTTATCCGTCATATTTTATGGGGAAAAAGAAAATCGATTTGGAAGCAGGAATTGAGGTGGATGCAATTTTAAAAAAAGTAGAAGAAAAATACAATTCAGAAGAAATTTCAACTGTTGACGGTGTGAAAATTGATTTTGCGGACGAATGGGTTCATTTACGAAAGTCCAATACAGAGCCAATCATCCGAATTTATACCGAAGCTCCGACTCAGGAAAAAGCAGATGCTTTGGCAGATCGTTTTATTGATGAATTGAAAAGGTTGAATTGATTATTCAATCCTTTATAGACTTATCAAATTCGCATAACTTGATTTTTAATACAATTAAGAACTTGTTCATTCATTGTGTAAAACTGAAAAAAAATATATCGTAAACAACTTAACTTATCCGTAAATTCGTAGTGTGGAAGAGGGATTTTTAAATAATGATTTGATAGAACGTTTTGAGCAGATGCTCGATAACAAGGAGAAATTTTATTTCGATACAGAGGAATTTTATGAAATAATAGCGTATTATCTGGATGTAGGCGATCTGCCTTACGCCAAAAAATCGTTGGATTATGCACTGGAAATGTATCCAACTAATACTGAAATTCAGATTAAAAAATTAGAATATTTATTAGCAATTGATCGTTTGAAAGCGGCCGCTGCACTGATAAGCGAATTAAAAGATGTGGGAGCAAATGATGTGGATTATGTAATTTGCGTAGCGCGTTTTTGGTCGTTGAAAGAAAATCCGAAAAAAGCCATTCAGTTTTATGAAAAAGCATTGGAATTCGGAGATGACCGCGAATATATCTACAATTGTATGGGAAATGAGTACCTGAATCTGAATGAAATCAGTCAGGCGCTTTATTGTTTCAAAAAGGCATTGGAATTGGATTTAGACGATGATTTTGCTTTTTTCTCGTGTGTACAGTGTTTTGAAGATTTACATTTGAACAAAGAATGTGAGGAATTTCTTTTACAATACATAGATTTACGTCCGTATTCAGAAATTGCCTGGTCGCAATTAGGACAGCAATATATGTTGATGAAGGATTATGAACAAGCGCATCGGGCATTTGATTATGCCACGCTGATCAATCCGAAAAGCATTATGGCATATACCCAAAAGGCTGCTTGTCTAGAGAAATTAGAAGATTACGAAGAAGCCATCAAAGTATATGAAGAAACTTTGGAACTGGATGATTCGGCGGCTTATACATTTTTGCAAATCGGGAGCTGTTATGTGAAATTGGGAAAACCTTTTAAAGCGTTAAAAGCTTTTCACCAGTCAATTCATGAAGATCCGCAATTGGATCAGGCCTGGGTGGCGACTTCTGATTTATACGAAAGCATCGGAAATTACGACGAGGCACTTTATTACCTGAATCGTGCGATTGATTTGGATGGATTGAATTTCGATTATTGGAAAAGAAGAGCGTATTTACACATACAGTTAGTTCGTTTTGAAGAATCTACGTTGGACTATTATCGTTTGGTAGAATTGGAACCCAATAATTTTTACAATTGGTTAGGATTGACGGAAACCTTGATTACCATCGGTGATTACCAAAAAGGAATTGAAGCGGTTTACCGAGGTTTAAAACATTTTAACCGCGCTGAATTATATTACCAATTGAGTAATTGTTTCTATTTGCTGGGCGAGGAAGAAAACGGTGAAGCAGCTTTTAAAAAAGCTTCAGAAATGAACGGATCGCTCCAAGTCGAAATGTTTAAAAAATACCCGATTTTGGAAAACCGTTATCAATCGGGAAATCGTAAAAGAGCCAAGAAGAAATAGCCCGGTTGTTAAACGAAATGACAACCTAAATTTTACGCTAATTTAAATTCGTTACCTTTAGAATTGAATAAATTTGAAATAATTCACACAGAATGAATTACTTCATCATTGCCGACATACACGGTTGTTATTTCACTCTTCGGGAGATGCTGGATAAATTCTGGAATCCTGAGGAAGAAAAACTCATCGTCCTGGGTGATTTTGTCAACAAAGGCAAACATACCTTTGCAGTGATTGAATTCTTACTTCAACTCCAAAAAGCTTACAAAGAAAAATTAATAATCCTAAAAGGAAATAACGAATATCTTTTTGAGCAATATTACCGTGATTCCATTACACTTCCCGTCAAACAAAAATTTGAATATTATAATCTGGATTACATTCAGACTTTAAATTGGATGATGAAATTGCCACACCATTGGCAAAATGGAGTGGTGTATGCTTCACACGCAGGAATCGCAGAAGATGCTGATTTTCCTGCGGATGAATCCAATCTGGAAGAATTGTTTAATCGAAAACCATTAAAGAACATCGGAAAAAGACAATTCATTGGTCATGTTGTGATGGAAGAACCTGTTTATGATGAACAAGCAGATGCCTGGTATTTGGACACCGGAGCGGGATTTGGTAAAAAATTATCCGCCGCAATAGTAGATTCTGGCGGAACGGTAAAAGTCATTCATAGTCTGAAAGTTCACGATAAAGACAAAGGAAATTAAAAAAGGACACTCGTTAAAGTGTCCTTTTGTTTTTATTTGAATTCAATCAAAAATTAAGCTTCGATTGATGAAGTCGCAATTTTCTTATTCTGACTTTTCTTAGTCAAATCATACATCACCTGAGAAGAAATGTAAATAGATGAATACGTTCCGACAATTACCCCGATTATCATCGCAAACATAAATCCTTTGATGGTTTCTCCACCGAAAATAAAGATGATAACAACTACTAAGAACATACTCAACGAATTGTTAATCGTTCTCGAAAGCGTGTTATTAGTCGATTTATTAATCAATTCATCGAAAGGCATTTTTGGATACAATCCTAAATATTCACGAATTCGGTCAAAGATAATTACCGAGTCATTAATGGAATAACCAATTACCGTCAAAATCGCCGCAATAAATGCCTGGTCAATTTCTAAGTTAAAAGGAAGAATTCCATGGAATGCGGCAAACAGTCCTAAAATCACGATAACATCATGTAATGCTCCCACTACGATTCCGACTCCAAATTGCCATTTGAAACGAACTAAAATATAAATTCCAACTGCTAAAAGAGCTAATACAACAGCAATTACCGAAGCTCGAGTTGTATCATCCGCTATGGTAGGACCTACTTTCACAACCGACATGATTCCTATGTCCGTTTTATCACTTGAAAATTGTTCATATGTTGCATTTGCAGGTAGAAAACCTTTAACACCTTCAAATATTTTGGTCTTTATTTCTTCATCAACTGATGTAGATTCTTGATCTGCTTTTAGCTTGGTGGTAATTTTAACTTGATTGGAAGGACCAAATATCTTAACAGTTGGAGCAGATGAATTTCCGCTTTCGTCAATCAATGTTTTTTCCAAACTTTCACGGATATCGTTAGCATTGACAGATTTATCAAAACGAACAGTATAAGTTCTACCTCCTTGGAAATCAACTCCTAAATCAAATCCTCTCACCAAAATAACGGCGATACATAATGCACAAACAATGGTAGAAATGGCATAGAACATTTTACGTTTTGACATAAAATCAATGCTCATTCCCTGAAACCAATTTTTCGTAATATTAGTATAAAATGAAACGGTTTTTCCTTCAGCAAAACGTTTGTCGATAAACATTTTGGTTAAGAAAATAGCTGTGAACAATGAACAGAATAAACCGATTAATAATGTAATGGCAAATCCTTGTACCGGTCCTTTTCCGAAATACAATAAAATGGCAGCTGTAAGAATGGAAGTGACGTGTGAATCTACAATCGCCGAAACCGCTCCTTTCCATGAGTAAGCAATGGAAACGGCTTCTTTTAACGATTTACCATGAAACAATTCATCTTTTACCCTTTCATTAATGATGATGTTGGCATCAATTGCCATGGCAAGTGTTAAAATGATACCCGCAATACCTGGAAGAGAGAGTGTTGCTCCAAATAATCCTACCATCAAACCTAGAAGGAATAAGATGTTAATAGTTACTGCAATGTCAGCATAAACTCCTGCCCGGCTGTAATAAAAAATCATCCAAGCTAAAATTAATGCAAATACGGCAGCAAATGCAATCAATGAACTGTTGATGGCTTCTTGACCAAGCGATGGTCCGACTTCTTCTAATTGTACAATTTTTGACGAAGCCGGTAAACTACCTGCTTGAAGGATATTTGCTAAGTCACGTGCTTCTTCCAATGTGAAGTTACCTGAAATCTGAGAACTTCCTCCTGCGATTTTTTCGTTGATATTCGGAGCAGAATACACCATGTTATCCAATACGATGGCAATCGATTTTCCTACATTTTCTTCTGTAATTCTTGCCCATCTCTGCGCTCCTTCCGAATTCATTTTCATTGTAACGATTGGCTCGTTCGAGATTGAACCTGCGTTTCTTTCTCCTGTTGCCTGATCAATTACATCACCCGGTAGAAGTGGAGCATTGTTTGCATCTCCGCTCAAAGCATACAAGGAAAGGAAATTTCCGTTTAAAGTAGCGTCTTTGCTTTGAACCGGTTTTTGTCCCCAGTAATATTTATAGTTACGAATGTTGGATGGCATACTGGCTTTTAATTCCGTGGATGCCAAAATCTGATTCATAACAGCGGTATCTTTTATAGCCACTGAAAAAAGTGAGTTTCCTTCCAAAGCAGGTTTGATAACGTTCTGCAGATTTTGCATATCCGTTTTAAGACCTAAACTTTGAGGATTAACGGTTGTGAAATAAGAAGCAACTTGTGGATTATTGGCTTCTACTTTCCAAAACTCTAATTTCGCCGTACTTTGAAGTAAGTTTTTGATACGTTCTTTGTTTCTTTCACCCGGCATTTCTACAAGGATACGTCCGTCTGCCGCTCCACCTAAACGCTGGATGATCGGCTCAGCCACTCCGAATCGGTTGATACGGGATGAAATTACCTGATAAGCGGTACCGATTTTAGCATCGATGTCCTTTTTGATTTTTTCTTTAACCGCATCATCACTCTCATTGAATTCGATAAAGGAAGCATTCTGACGGTTTCCGAAAACATCAGCCGAAGCATATTTCAGATTTCCTTGTCCTTTTTCGGTTCTCAATCTTTCAAATTCATCAAAGAAAATGTCCACGTACGCACGGTTACCTTGTGTTCTTTGTTTTATATCGGCTGAATTCAAAGCTTCTACAAAGACCGGATTTTCGCTTTGATCCGCTAAATTTTCCAAAAGGTCACGTACCTGAACTTGAAGAATCACACTGATTCCTCCTTTCAAGTCCAAACCTAATTTGATTTCTTTGTTTTTTGCGTCGCGGTAATTGTAGTTGATGATCCCTAATTTCAGGGTATCATTGGCCAAACTGTCCAATACTATCTGCTCATGCGCTTCGTCTCTTGAATTTTCGTATGCCTCACACTCTACTTTATTGGTGTACCAAGTATAACTTAATTGTCTGATGGAAAGTAATCCCAAAATAATCGCTATACCTGCAATAAGCCATTTTCCTCTCATAACTGGTGTCTTATTAAGAATTTTTTAACGGGCAAATATAGAAGTATCTGATAACTTAACCAAAATTATACAGATTCATCCGAATTTTTTTTCAACATTCAATTTCAAGCTTTTTACAATAATTCATTTGCCAGATTTGCTAACTCACTTCTTTCTCCTTTAATTAATTGAATATGAGCAAATAAATTCTGTCCCTGAACCCGATCCACCAAATAAGAAAGTCCATTGGATTGTTCGTCCAGATAAGGTGTATCTATCTGTTTGATGTCGCCTGTAAAGATAAATTTCGTGTTTTCACCCGCTCGTGTGATGATAGTTTTAATTTCGTGAGGGGTTAAATTCTGCGCTTCATCTACGATAAAAATCACGTCCGATAAACTTCGTCCTCTGATGTAAGCAAGTGGAGTTATTAACAATTTTTCTTGTTCCACCATCAGATTGATTTGTTTGTATTCTTTATCGTGTTCATCAAACTGATATTGGATAAATTTCAAATTGTCCCAAAGCGGTTGCATATACGGATCAATTTTCGATTTGATATCACCCGGAAGATAACCGATGTCTTTGTTGCTCAGCGGAACAATGGGTCTTGCCAAATAAATTTGTTTGTATTCTTTCTTCTGTCCCATCGCCGCAGCCAGCGCAATCAGTGTTTTTCCCGTCCCGGCTACACCATGCAATGCTACTAATTTGATTTCTTTTTTGAGAATCGAATGTATGGCAAAAGCTTGTTCAGCATTTTTAGGTTTTATATTGAAAACGGTTTGTTTGTTTACACGTTCCAATTGTCTTTCAAACGGATTATAATAAGCCAGTGCAGAAGACTTATCGCCTTGTAATATATAATAGGCGTTGGGAGAAATTTCCATTTTTCCTTCGATCATGTCAAGCGGTAAGGCATAATCTTTATAAAGTGAATCGATGATTTCCTGGTCAAAACTGGTATAAGTAAGAATTCCAGTGGGTAAATTATCCACATTTTGAACCTTTCCGGTTTCATAATCTTCTGCTTTTATTCCAAGCGCTTTCGCTTTTAACCGGAGATTTACGTCTTTGGTTACCAATACGACCTGACGTTTGGGTTCATCTTTGGAAACGATCAGACAAGAATTCAGGATTTTATTATCCAT
>CALLXZ010000481.1 GCA_937875605.1 uncultured Moheibacter sp. | reverse complement strand
CAGGATGTAATTCTTCCGGAGTTCCTAAATCTGATTTTGACGACAGCATTTGTCCGGTTTTATTGGGATATTCAACCTGCATACATTTCAAAGGAAGACTGGCTAAGCGGTTGGCTTGTTCCAAATCCAATGTTACTATTTTCTCATCCACCTGAATAATTTCCTTATCCGAAATTTTATCTGCTTTCTCCTTTTTATCGCAAGACAAAATGAATAAAGAACAAATCCCCATCACTAAAATTTTTAATTTCATTCCTACTTAATTTCTATAAATATAGAAAAAACCTTGTCAAGATGTAGAAGCTGGACAAGGTTAACACAAAAACAATTCAACAATTATAGCATTTTCAGTAATTCATACATTCGTTTGACATCTTCATCTTTTACATTTGTGTGGTTTTCTGAAAATTTCAGGGATTCTTCTATTTTAGTTTTAGTAAGATTGCCTCCTTTTACAAATTCTCCCGCATATTCTTTTAATGCGTCTGCCATGAAAGCAATGGAATAATTTTTTGAAATTTCAGCGTTTGTGGATTTCTTATTGGTCGAGTTATATTTGAGCGTTTCTTTTTGTTGAATAATTTTACCATCAACTTTATACTCCAAATGGGCGGAAATCTTTAAATCCTGAATTTTATCTGCTTCCACTTTCATCAAAATCACCTGCGTTGTTCCTGAATTAAGATTTTCCAAATGAACCGAAACTTTATGATCGGATTCGTAAACCGGTTTATAACCATAGGTTTTCGCGATTTTATATCCTGAAGGAAATTCTACGGTGACTTTTGTCTCTTTTCCCAAATTATAAAGCAAACTTTCAACTTCATTTATAAATACTTTTTGAATGTCCTTTTCCGAATCGCCGATGAAATGGTTGGAGCCACGACCGTTTTCTGCTAGATTTCGAAGCAAGTCGAAATCAATGGATTGCCCAACCCCGATGGTTGAAATCTCAATTCCTTCGTCATTAAATCTTTTGGAATTCGCCAGAATTATTTCATGATTCACTTCTCCGGTGTTGGTCATTCCATCGGTTAAAAGAATAAGTCTCGAATTCATTCCCTGCTTATGGACTTTCATGATTTCATTATACCCCAATAACATTCCTGAATTAATATTCGTCGAACCTGAAGCATAAATAGTACTGATTATCTGATGAACTGATGAGCGATCGGAGGCTAGTTTTACATTGTTCTGACGAATTTCAGCGTCATTATTAAACACGATAATCGAAACATTGGTTCCGTTTTCGAGTTCGTTTATAAAAGCAATGAGCGCATTTTTTACAAATTCCATTTTTCCACCTGACATAGAACCACTGTTATCAATCACCAAAGAGACATTTACTTGTTTACTGGTTTTGGGTAATTTGTCTTTGTAAGGTGTAGCCAACCCAATCTGTAAAACAAACTTATCTTTCAACAAAGCATTGTCGTAATCAATCGATAAAATCGGTTTTGAGTTTTCCGGAACTTTGAGATTGTGTTTGTGGTAATTCACAAAATCCTCCACGATGATCATTCGTTCGTTTAACATTCCACTTTCATTATAGGAATTCAAACCATTGGACTGAAACATCCCATAAGAACCTGTGGAAACGCCATCTTGCCCGAAGAGAATTGCAAAAAATAAAAGATTGATGATTGTCAAATTCGTTTTCATATTTTTAATTTTTAAATTATTTGACAAGATTAGTTTGGAATCGGAAAAT
>CALLXZ010000480.1 GCA_937875605.1 uncultured Moheibacter sp. | reverse complement strand
GCAGTCGGATGAAACTGGATAAATTCCATGTGGGAAATCCTGGCTTTTGCTCTGTGCGCCAAACCGATTCCGTCTCCGGTTGCGATGATGGGATTCGTCGTATTTTTATATACATGACCGCATCCGCCTGTTGCCATCAATGTGATTTTGGAGGTAATTCGTTTGATTTTTTCCGATTTCAAATCCAACACATAAGCACCGTAACAATTCAAATTGTCCCGATCAAATTCTTCGTTTGGGATATGGTGTTCGGTGATTAAATCGATGACGTAATGATGGGTCAATAATTCTATATTGGGCGTATTTTCCACAACCGCCAAAAGCGCTCGTTCGATTTCATAGCCGGTAATATCTTTGTGATGCACCACCCGGTTTTCGGTATGTCCGCCTTCCCGTCCCAAATCATAGGTTCCGGAATCGCCCACATCAAACTGCGCTCCCCAGGAAACGATTTCACGAAATCGCTGAGGACCTTCTTTAACAACCACTTCTACGGCTTCTCTTTTACAGAGACCATCTCCGGCTCTGAGCGTGTCTTCTATGTGTTTTTCAAAACTATCGTTTTCGAAATCCGTAACGACTGCCACGCCGCCTTGTGCATATTTGGTATTGGATTCCTCACCATCGGCTTTGGTTACGATTGTAATTTTAGAATCAGGTTGTTTCTGTGCTACTTTTATCGCATAGGAAAGTCCGGATATTCCCGAACCGATAACTAATATATCTGTGTTTAACATCTTTTAAAATATTTATGCAAGATAAAATAATTTGAAAATGTAGTAATTTGAATAGTTGAAAATTATAAGAAAACCTTGCTAAAATAGATTTTCAGCAAGGTTTCCCAATAAATTTTATCAATTTCTAATTAACCTTCTTTTATTGCTGTTTTGATTGCATCTTCCAATTCTTCAGAAAGTTCAGGATTGTCTTTCAATAAATCTTTCACCGCATCTCGACCTTGCCCCAACTTACTATCATTATAGCTATACCAAGAACCGCTTTTCTGTACAATTCCTTTTTCTACTCCTACATCTAAAATTTCCCCGACTTTAGAAATTCCCTCGCCGAACATAATATCAAATTCTGCCTGACGGAAGGGTGGTGCCACTTTGTTTTTTACCACTTTTACCCGAACATGGTTTCCACTTGGATCATCACCTGTTTTGATTTGAGAAACACGACGAATGTCCAATCGAACCGAAGCATAAAACTTCAATGCATTACCTCCCGTTGTCGTTTCGGGATTCCCAAACATAACCCCAATTTTTTCGCGTAATTGATTGATAAATATACAGGTACATTTCGTTTTATTAATGGTTGCTGTTAATTTACGTAGTGCTTGTGACATCAAACGGGCTTGTAGCCCCATTTTGCTATCGCCCATTTCGCCCTCGATTTCGGCTTTTGGTGTCAGAGCAGCAACTGAGTCGATGACGATGATATCAATAGCCCCGGAGCGAATCAGATTATCGGCAATCTCCAAGGCTTGTTCACCATTATCAGGTTGGGAAATGATTAAATTTTCTACATCAATTCCTAATTTTTCTGCGTAAAAGCGATCGAAAGCGTGCTCTGCATCAATGAACGCTGCGATACCTCCTGCTTTTTGAGCTTCTGCGATGGCGTGTAAGGTCAATGTCGTTTTACCCGAAGATTCCGGTCCGTAAATTTCAATGACACGACCGCGAGGATAACCACCAATTCCTAAAGCAATGTCCAATCCCAAGGATCCTGTAGGAATGACTCCTATTCCTTCCTCCACCGCGCTGTCACCCATACGCATTACCGTTCCCTTTCCATAAGTTTTGTCCATTTTGTCCAAAACCAATTGCAATGCTTTTTTTTTATTATCCAAATCGCTCATTTAATTCAAATATTTAAGGTTTAAAATTCAATGTTTTTAATTCTGATTTCAAAATTAGTTGTTAAAAGTGACAATATACGTCGCTGAAAATATTTTTGAAATCAGAAATTAAAAACATTGAAT
This sequence comes from uncultured Moheibacter sp., assembly GCA_937875605.1. GTDB lineage: Bacteria > Bacteroidota > Bacteroidia > Flavobacteriales > Weeksellaceae > Moheibacter. The sequence continues at coordinate 6 of CALLXZ010000480.1, read as the reverse complement.
TTTAAA
>CALLXZ010000479.1 GCA_937875605.1 uncultured Moheibacter sp. | reverse complement strand
ACTTGCCCCGGATAGGTAAGCTCATTTTGAATTTTATCTGTAATCAAAAATGACAGTTCCGAAGCTCTCACGTCATCTACTTTATCACTTTCCACCAAAACGCGCAATTCACGTCCTGCCTGAATAGCAAATGCTTTTTCTACGCCATCAAAACTCAAAGCCGTTGTTTCCAAATCTTTCAAACGCTGAATGTACGATTCTACCACTTGCCTTCTTGCGCCTGGTCTTGCACCACTGATCGCATCGGCAACCTGAATAATCGGAGAAATTAAGGAAGTCATTTCGATTTCGTCATGGTGCGCTCCAATAGCATTGACAACTTCCGGATGTTCGCCGTATTTTTCCGCCCATTGCATCCCCAAAATCGCGTGTGGCAATTCCGATTCCTGATCCGGTACTTTCCCGATATCATGTAATAATCCGGCTCTTTTCGCCAATTTAGGATTCAGACCTAATTCCGCTGCGATGGTTCCCGCCAAATGCGCTACTTCACGTGAATGCTGTAAAAGATTTTGTCCATAAGAAGAACGGTATTTCATTCGCCCGACAATTTTCACCAAATCCTTATGCAATCCGTGAATTCCTAAATCTAAAATCGTTTTCTTACCGACTTCTATGATTTCGTCTTCAATTTGTTTTGTGGTTTTAGCAACAACTTCTTCGATTCTCGCCGGGTGAATACGTCCGTCGGTTACCAATCGGTGCAACGACAAACGTGCAATTTCACGGCGAACCGGATCGAAACAGGAAAGAATGATTGCCTCTGGCGTATCATCGACAATTACCTCAACACCTGTGGCAGCTTCTATCGCACGGATATTTCTACCTTCACGACCGATGATTCTACCTTTTACTTCATCTGATTCGATATTGAAAACTGAAACTGCATTTTCTACCGCTTGTTCCGTTCCGATTCTTTGGATGGAACCTATAATAATTTTTCTCGCTTCATTTTTCGCATTCAACTCTGCTTCTTCCATGATTTCCTGAATGTACGACTGCGCTTTGCTTCTCGCCTCATCTTTCAGGGTTTCCATCAATTCTTGTTTAGCCTCGTCGGCCGTGTAATTCGCTACTTTTTCCAAAACTTCTACCTGCTTTTTATGCAT
>CALLXZ010000478.1 GCA_937875605.1 uncultured Moheibacter sp. | reverse complement strand
CTCAAATGTTTGTTCCGACAGATTATAATCTTTGGCCCGGCGGCGGGGTTTTTGTCTATAAACTGGGTTCGGTCACTATACCTCAGAATGTTAGCAATACTTTTGAGCCGTTTTCAATTACATTTGATTCAAATATTATCAATTCTAGTCCAAATATTACGCATATCATGATTACCAGAGATGATGTGCCAATTCCCGGGCCGTACAGAAGAAGATACATAGGTTTTGATAATTTTTGTATGCGTTTTGAAGAACCGGTGTCGAATAATAACGGTGCATTTTGCTGTAGTAAAGCTGAAAATTTATTGGCAAATAGTAATTTTGAAGCAGGTAATACCGGCTTTAACAGTGATTACGATCAGAACTCCGCTATTTTGCCAGGGCAATACAATGTCACGAATTCGGCTGCTGCATTCGGCGCAAATATAACAGACCATTCCTATTGTGAAGACTCGTCTGTTTATTCAGCCAATGATTCATTTTTATTAGTAAACGGACTTACAAATCAACCAAGCGGAACATCATCTGTTATCTATTCCCAAACATTGGGATTGGATCCGAATAAAACCTATAAACTTTGTGTGAATTTTAAAAATTTACCACAATGTACATTTGATATATTGCCGGAGGTTCAGATAGAAGTGAATGGAAATGTAATTGTTCCTTACACACAGATCAATGCAGATTCTTCTGATCCATGTGATTGGGTATTGCTTACCGGATGTTTTATACCAAAAGGAGAAAAGAATAAAATTAGTATCCGCCTTAAAGAAGACGGCTTGGGTGATGGGAATGACTTAGCCATTGATGACATCTCTTTGCAGGAAATGGAAGATCCGGGTTATAATCTGACGGTTACCCACGATGGCGGAAATAACAGTATTACAGCATCTGTAAATCAGTTCCCGTTTATGAATCAGGCATGTGAATTGGAGTCTGACCATTATTGGTTTGTGTATGAAACAACCTCTCCTACCAGTCCATTGTTTGGGTCGGTGGTTGTCGGCACATTTGCCTGGAGTGATAATAGTGGAAGTTATGGATCTGTAAGTTCAGGAGGAGCATGGAATGTGCCAACCACCAACTTTCCTAATTATGTTACGTTTCAAAATAATAAATTCTATGTAATTGGCATATATGTTCCAAGCTGCTGTGAGAGTTGTTACACAGATGGATGGGCATATCAAATTACGTACAACTGGGCTATGCGTGGTGAAAACAGTTTTGAGTTGTCAGATGAACAAAAAGAGAAAATAAAATCTTTATTTGTCAAATCGAAAGCTCAGTTGGAGATGGAGGGTATTTCAAATCAAATACAGATTTACCCAAATCCAAATTCTGGAGCTTTTGAAATTAAAACAGATGAAACTTATTCCGGGCAGTTGCAGGTTTTGAATATGGAAGGAAGTTCTGTTTATGCTGAAACATTTGAAAACAAAAGGCACTTTCAATTAAATCTTTCAGGTGTTCAAAAAGGAGTATATAATTTAAATATTTTGACGGGAAATGGAAAAACTGTTTCAAAGAAAATCATTATCAAATAGAAATACTTTCTGATTTGTGTTTTAAGAGACCTGTGATTTTGATTCACAGGTCTTTTTTGTTATCTTTCTGGTATGAAATGGAATTTGTTGCTTATTTTATTACTTTTTATTTCGGGATTCGGGTGCACTTCGAAAGATTCTTTTACCATAATTGAAAAAGAAGAATTTTCATCTCGAATTCTCAGTGAGGATTTAAAAGAAATTCTTCCAAAATTAATTAAACTTCAAAATCTTACATTTGATAAAAAATGGACACGTGGAAATTACAATCCCAACCATTTGTTTACTAGAATTCTTACAACTGAAAAATTTGTTTACTTAAATCTAACTTTTAACGATTGTGGATTCAATGGGTTTTATCCTTTTCAGGAAAAAATGGGAGAGCATACAATTGATTTTTTTATAGATTCAAAAAGTTTGAAACCGGAAAGGTATTTTGATTTGAAAGAACTAAACCAAGTTTCGGGAGTTGGTCCTCAAATATGTGAAGATTGGTATTTCGTCAAAGCGAAATTTGAATTATTTCAAGGAAAATTAAAACTGACCAAAGTTTCTACGTTTTTTGACAATTCATATTCCGAAGAAACTTTTTATGATAAGTCAGACTCGGCTTTTCTACATAAAATTGAAGTTTTGAATGTTGAACCTGAGCCCGAGCACGAATTTCAATAATAGAGCTTAATTTTAGATTTATTTTTTCCTCACCACCGGCAAAATCTCGTTCTTCTCCAGCGCAAAACGTTTGATTTCATCGTTCGATAATTTTTCCGAAAGATTCACTTTTTCTACAGTAAATCCGGCTTTGGAAAGTAAATCATAGTAGTCCATTCCATATACGCGGACATGATCATATTGTCCGAATTTTTCGATTCGTTCCTTCCGGTCGGTTATAGAATTGTCTTCAAACGATTTTTCTAATTGGTACCGAATCGGAATCTGGAAAATGCCCCAACCTCCGGGCTTCATCACTCGAAATAATTCGGACAAGGCTTTTTTATCATCGTTCACGTGTTCCAAAACGTGGTTACAAAAAATGACATCAAAGGAATTGTCCTCAAAAGGCAAATTCTGAATATCCGCTTTAACATCAGCAATCGGCGAATCTAAATCAGAAGTCGTATAATCCAGATTTTTCAGTTTCCGAAAACGTTTGTAAAAAGATTGTTCCGGTGCGATATGCAGCACTTTTAAATTCGAAGTAAAAAAATCGGTTTCATTTTGCAGATACAACCACATGAGCCGATGTCTCTCAAGCGAAAGTGTTCCGGGCGATAAAGCATTTTGCCGTTGCTTTTCATAGCCGTACGGAAGAAATGCCTTGTAATTTTTTCCGTCAATCGGATCGGTAAAATTATCGCCTTTATAAAACCAGACCAAAACCGGACGTGCCCAAATACTAATTCGAATCAGCATCGGACGAGGAATGACATTGATGATCTTTTTAAAAACCGATTTCAAATTTGGCTAAAAATTTCGGAACAAATATAAACATACAGCAAATAAAAGCACCTGTCGAAATGATGAAAGTCGCACCTGCTGATACATCTTTTACATTTTTGATTTGTTCGTCATGTTCTGTGGTAACACGATCGGATAATTTTTCTATGGCAGTGTTCAGATATTCAGAAGTCCCGATTCCGCACATCCAAAGCGCAATGAGGATAAACTCAATTTGTGAAACTTCCAACCAAAAAGCAATTCCGAAAGTCGCCAGCATCACCCCTAACCAGATTTGGACATTTCTTTCGGTCTTTAAAGCATAAAAAAGACCGTTCAGTGCGTATCCCATCGATTTGAGAAAACGGAACATTTAGGCGTGAATTTTATAAAGAAAAGGTTCTTCTTCGTTGCTCGTTATCCCCAACGCTTCATATATATATTGGAAAGTGGAAAGCAAAACCGGTTTGCCGTCTATGATAG
>CALLXZ010000477.1 GCA_937875605.1 uncultured Moheibacter sp. | reverse complement strand
TCTTCTTTTGGGGTTTCGGTTTTCTTTTTTGTATCCGAATTTCCGGAAGTAATTCCTGAAACATCGGTTCCTTCAGTACCTATAATTGCTAAAATGGTATCTACCGGAGCAGATTTTCCTTCTTCGGCACCTATGAATAGTAAAATTCCATCGTATTCACTTTCAAATTCCTGAACCGCTTTGTCCGTTTCGATTTCCGCCAAAACATCACCTTCCGATACTTTATCTCCTACTTTCTTATGCCATTTCGCAACGGTTCCTTCTTCCATCGTATCACTCAGACGAGGCATGGAAATTACATTGACACCTTCGGGAATTTCAGTAGATGAAGTTTCAGAATTCGTATCATCTGCTGATTCATTTTCTGATTTTTCTTCCACCGCTTCTTCTTCCGCACCTTTGTCCGTATCTACTTCTTCTGTTTTTTGTTCGGATGAACTTTCTGTGTTTCCTTCCTCAGAATAGGATTCTCCTTCTTTTCCTATCACGGCTAAAATTGAATCTACTTTTGCCGTTTTTCCTTCCTCAACTCCTTGGAAAAGAAGAACTCCGTCATATTCGCTTTCAAATTCCTGAATGGCTTTATCCGTTTCGATTTCCGCTAAAACATCGCCTTCGGACACTCTATCTCCGACATTTTTGTGCCATTTTACAACCGTTCCTTCTTCCATCGTGTCGCTCAAACGCGGCATTGTAATTTTTTCAGCCATACTAAATTATTTATTTTCGATTACGTCTATGAAAGGATAATCTTCCTGTGAATAGGTGTATTTGTACATGGTTTCAACCGGTGGAAATGCAGAATCTTCTGCATATTTTTCACATTCTTCCACTTGGGCTTTTACTTCTTCCATTATTTTGTCCAATTCTTCTTGGGTCGCAAATTTATTTTCTAAAATTCGGTGCTGAACCAATAAGATTGGGTCTTCGTCTTTGTATTTTTCAACTTCTTCTTTGGTACGATAAGGTTCCGCATCCGACATAGAGTGTCCTCTGAATCGGTATGTGCGGATGTCCAAAAACGTAGGCCCGTCTCCTCTTCTTGCTCTTTCTATCGCTTCAAAAGCTGCTTCTGCCACTTTTACCGGATCCATTCCGTCCACGGGTAAAGAAGGCATTTCATATCCTAATCCTAATTTGTAAATATCATTGTGATTGGCCGTTCTGGAAACAGAAGTTCCCATCGCATATCCGTTATTTTCACAAACAAAAACGACGGGAAGTTTCCATGTCATCGCCATGTTAAACGTTTCATGAAGCGTTCCCTGACGTGCAGCTCCATCTCCAAACAGACAAATATTTACGGTATCTCGGTTATTATATTTGTTTCCAAACGCTATTCCGGCTCCTAAAGGAATTTGTCCGCCTACGATTCCATGTCCTCCATAAAAATGATGTTCTTTACTGAATATGTGCATGGAACCTCCCAAACCTCTTGAAGTTCCGGATTCTTTTCCACATAGTTCGGCCAAAATGCGTTTTGGGTCTACACCCATCGCCATCGGCCAAACGTGACAACGGTAAGCTGTAACCACGCTATCTCCCTGCTTCATTGCATGAAGAAATCCGGCAGGCAAAGCTTCCTGACCATTGTATAAATGTAAAAATCCTCTGATTTTCTGTTTTAAATAAAGGGAACGGCACTTGTCCTCAAATCTTCTCCAGAAATTCATTTCTCGGTACCACTGGAGATAGGTTTCTTTTGTTATCTTTTCCATAAAAGCTTTCGTGAAAGGCAAATTTAATCGTTATAATTTAGTTGTGCAAACCGCATTTAGGTTAACATTTTACGGTCAAAATGCAAAGGTAGAAGGGAGGAACCGGATGGAATGACCATGACCGAACCGCTGCGGTTGTGAAGTAGAATTTCAATCGATTGAGATTGAAGCGTTTCGTATTCTAAAATAGTTTGCCGGCAAAGTCCGCAAGGGGAAACTACATGGTCTGAATCCAATGCTGTAATCGCTAATGAAATTTTTTTCTGAGTAGGAAAGTTAGCGTGAACATAGGATAGTAAAGTTCGTTCGGCACAAATTCCCACAGGATAAGAAGCATTTTCTTGGTTGTTTCCATTAAGGATTTCTCCGTTTTCGAGTAGTACAGATGTGCCAATTCTGAATCTCGAATACGGAGCATATGCTTTTTCGGCTGCTTGAACAGAGGATTGAATCAATTTGATTTGAACAGGATTTAACTCTTCAAAAGCACTATACTGAATGAATTCAAATTCAATTTTTTGTTTTTTCATCGAAGTTGTTTAATAACTTTCCGGTTATTTTTCTTTCATTTAAACTAATTGAGAATATATAATTCAAGGAAAATTAAATAATTCGATAAAGGTAAAAAAAAAGATTATCCTTGGTCATGAGATTTATACCATATTTTCTGATATGATTTTTTCATAGAATCCGGATATGGAGTCGTCATTTTTCAGATTTAGTTTTTTTCGTAAACGGTGGCGTTTTGTGTAAACGCTTTCTATGGAGATGTGCAGCATTTTGGCGATTTCTTTGGTTGGTATGTTAAGAATGATGAATGATAGTAGTTGTTCGTCTTTTTTTGTGATTTTAGGATGGTTTTTTCTGAGGTAAATGAAAAAGTTTTGGTTAAGTTCAGAGGAAAGTGTGTTGAGTTCGGTTAAATAACTTTTGTCGTTGAGGATTTTTGAAAATGAAATTTTTAATTCGTTTATTCCATGCTGGTAGGTGGAGTTATGGTTTAATCCTTTTACCTGTACTTTTAATTCGTCTAAAAAATTCAGGATTTTGTTAGAAAGATTGGCTGTGGTAAGAAGGTGGTTTTGTGCAAAACTGATTTTTTCTTTTAATAATTTGTCTTCTAATTGTTGGTTTCGTAATTCTATTTCTGTGATGATTTTATTTTTTTCCAGATTTTCGATTTTCCGTCTTTTGTTTTGTATGATATAAAAAGAGATTGTACTGACGAGAAGTGCGATGAGTACAGATAGAAGTATAACTATGCGATTGAGGTTGATTTGGGTTTGGTACTGTTCTAATTTGAGTTTGTTTTCAGATAAATTATGTTCCAGACTTATGATCTGGATTTTGTCCTGACTAACGATTGTATTTAGTTCGATGGCATTTGAAGCATAGAGTTTATAGTATTTAAAGGAGTTTTCTACATCATTTTGTTTGGCGAAAAGCTGGGATATTTCGTTGTAGATTCGTACCAAATAGTCTTTCAGATTGTATTTTGATGAAATTTCTTCTGCTTGTTTTAGGAGTTCAAATGCATTTTGGTAGTTTTTTTCTTGTATATAGATTTGTGATAATTGGATCATACAGTTGACGTGTCCTTTTATGTTTCCTGTTTGTTTGATGTGGTTTTCGGCTTTTTTGTAATAGTGTTTTACTTTCTCATATTCTTTATTAAACGCATACCACTCGCCGTAATAAGAATTAATAACACCGGCAATTTCATGGTTGTTCAGATGCTGATTGAGTGAATCTGCTATTTCATAATGGCGGAATGCCTTTTGTTTGAAATGGAGTATTTCTTTTGGATTTTGTTTTTTTTCAGAGTCGGTTTCTATGTGAGAAATATAGCTTAAACCTAAGTTCAGGTGTGCTCTGGCAAGGTTTAAAGTATCTTTTAATTTGCTGAAAACTTCAATAGCATCGTTTTGGAATTTGATTTTTGTTTGTTTGTCGTGGATTAAGTTTGCTTTATTCATCATGGTAATCCCAAGCCGCATACTGTCATTTATTTTACGGCTGATGGATTCGCTTTTGAGATAATTGTCGTAAGCTTTTACGTTGTAACCATTTAAAAACCAGAAGTTCCCTAATTTTAAGTGAGTATCTGAGAGGGCATGATAGTCTTTATTTTTTGTGGCGATACTAAGATTCTGATTTAAAATTTCAAATCTTTCCTTGGGAGGTATGAACGAATTATCGTTTACAAGGTTGTTGATTTTGATTATGTTTTTTTTATCCTTGGCTAAATTTTCTATTTCAATCAGGATTTCTTCGCTTTTTGAGATGCCTTCAACCTGCCCAAATAAAGATATTGGGCAAAGGAATATTCCGAAAAGTTTAATAAAATGAAAGAATTTCATCGTTAGGAATGAAAGTAAATATACGTTTTATTTAAAACAGTAAAGAGAGATACAGCTTTCCGGCTATCTCTCTCTTTATTTAAAAATTACTTAATGACTTGTATTAATTTTTAACAAATTTAAATGAATTTGTTTTTTCATTTCCAATGACTTTTACGTTATAAACACCATTGTT
>CALLXZ010000476.1 GCA_937875605.1 uncultured Moheibacter sp. | reverse complement strand
GTTCTTCCCGGATAACCCAAGATCATAGAGAAATCTCCATCTTTGTATCCAGCCAAACTTACCGGTAAATGGTGTTTTGGTTTCATCGGAACATTGGTTGTTGAATAATCAGCAGGATTTCCGTTTTTGTCTGTATAAACTCTGAACAAAGAGAAATCTCCCGTGTGACGAGGCCATTCCCAGTTATCCGTATCCCCACCGAAGCGACCAATCATGTCAGGAGGTGTTCCGACCAAACGAACATCTTGGAAATCCTGATAAACGAAATAATAATATTCATTTCCTTCAAAGAAAGAACGAACTGAAACTACATACTTTCCGCCTTCATTATTTTCTTTTTCGATTAGTGCTATTTCCTGGTTGATAGCAGTCATACGCTCATCTTCGGTCATTTTATCGTTGACTTTTCCTAAAATTCTTTTGGAAACATCATCCATTCGAACGAAAAACCGAACTTTTAAACTTTTAGGTTTTAATTCCTGTGAATGATCTTTTGCCCAAAACCCATTCGTTAAATGATCATTTTCAGGAGTAGACAATTCTGCAATCTGGCCATAACCACAGTGGTGATTGGTCAGTACCAATCCGGTAGAGGAAATAATTTCAGCCGTACAGCCACCTCCGAATTGTACGATTGCATCTTTTAAACTACTGTTATTAATGCTATAAATTTCTTCTGCAGTCAATTTTAATCCCATTTTCTGCATATCATCGATTTTCTTTCCGATGAACATCAAGAACCACATTCCTTCGTCTGCTTTTGCTTTCTGCAAAGGAGCAATAAGAAACGTAACACTTGCAAATAGTACGATAAGTTTCTTCATATTAAATTAAGATTTTACGAATAATTTGTTTATTATTTATGTGTTTTTGTTACAAACATACAGAGATTTTTTTCAATGACTCACGTCAAAGTAAGTACATTTGCGCTATGGCAGGGATTTACATTCATATTCCTTTTTGTAAACAGAAGTGTAGCTATTGTAATTTTCATTTTTCCACGGATTTAAAATTTAAATCTAATATGGCGGAAATGATTGCACTTGAATTGTTTATGCGTAAGGATGAAATTCTAGAACCTGTCGAAACCATTTATTTCGGAGGTGGAACACCTTCGCTTTTGAATTCATTTGAATTAGAACTTATTTTTAATTCTATTTATAAAAATTATTCAGTGAATTCAAATCCGGAAATTACAATTGAAACAAATCCGGATGATTTGACGGAATTCAAAATCAAAGAATTCAAATCTTTTCCGTTTAACCGTTTCAGCATCGGAATTCAGTCGTTTTTTGATGAAGACTTGAAACTGATGAACCGCGCCCATAATTCGGAAGAAGCCATCCAAAGCGTAAAAATTGCGCAGGAAAACGGTTTCGAAAATATTACGATTGACCTCATCTACGGTGGTCAAACTACTTCGGATATGATGTGGCAGAAAAATCTGGAAATTGCTTTGGATTTAGAGGTTCCTCATATTTCTTCTTATGCATTGACGGTAGAACCCAAAACATCTTTGGCGTATCAAATTGCAACAAAAAAATGGGATGAAATAGACGAAGACAGACAAGAACGTCAGTTTCATCAGATGATTCAGAAGTTAACCGAGCATGATTTTGTGCACTACGAAATTTCAAATTTTGGGAAAGAAGGATTTTTTTCGCAGCATAATTCCAATTACTGGAAAGGCAAATCGTATTTGGGTGTTGGTCCTTCGGCACATTCGTTCGATGGAAAAAATAGAAGTTGGAATCCATCTAATAATTCGATTTATCTAAAAAATGTAGCGGAAAACAAATTGGTAAATAATGTTGAAGTTTTAAGTGAAAATGATAAATTTAATGAATTAATTATGATTAGATTAAGAACTATTTACGGCTTGAATTTAAGTGAGATAAAAAGGCAATATCCGGAAGAGTTTTTATCGGATTTTCTAATTGAGATACAACCTCATTTGGACAATGATTTGATTCGAAATGAAAATGATATTTTTTATCTGACCGAAAAGGGAAAGTTTCTGGCAGATGGAATTGCAGCGAGTTTGTTCCGAATTTAAATATTTTTAAAAATGCTTAAAAAAATATTCAAAATAGTTCTGATTGGATTGGGAATCTATTTAGCTGCATTGACTTTGATTTATTTCAATCAGGAAAAGTTTATCTTTCTACCTACCAAATTGGAAAAGAATTATACCTTCCTGTTCGAAAACGAATTTGAAGAAGTTTATCTGGAAACTGCTGATAAAATCAATCTTCATTCTCTCTATTTTAAAACGCAAAATCCAAAGGGAGTGATTTATTATCTTCATGGAAATTCCGGAGATTTAAGCGGTTGGGGCGATGTCACAGGGGTTTATTTGGATTTGGGATATGATGTTTTCATTCTGGATTATCGAGGATTTGGGAAGAGTGAAGGTAAAATAAACAGTGAAAAACAGTTTTACGATGACGTACAGTTGGGGTATAATTATTTGAAAAACAAGTTTAAAGAAGATCAAATTATAGTGATAGGTTATTCGATCGGAACGGGTTCTGCGTCTTATTTAGCAAGTAAAAATTCACCTAAATTCCTAATCTTACAAGCGCCTTATTATAATTTGTCGGAAATCGGAAAGAACCGAATGCCATTTGTTCCGTCATTTTTGTTAAAATATAAATTCGAAAATAATAAAAATATTCAAGATATAAAATGCCCTGTTTATATTTTTCATGGCGATGCAGACCGAACGATTTTTTATGAAGATGCTGTAAAACTAAAAGATCATTTAAAAGAAGGAGATGAATATGTTACTTTAAAAAATCAAGGTCATAATGGAGTGAATGAGAATTTGGAGTTTATAAGTAAGTTGAAAGAAATATTAAATAATTAGGCACTTGTACAATTCCCGTTTTTAAATACATTTGCTAAATGAACGACAACAGACCAATTGGGGTTTTTGATTCGGGTGTAGGTGGACTTACTGTGGCTAAAGAAATAAAGCGGTTGTTGCCCCATGAAAACATCATTTATTTTGGAGATACCAAACATCTTCCGTATGGCGATAAATCAAAGGAAACTATCACCAAGTTCACCACCAAAATCACCAAATTTCTGATCAAAGAAAATTGCAAAGCTGTTGTAGTTGCCTGCAATACCGCTACTTCCAATTCGATTGAGGAAATTCGTAAAGCCGCAAAAGATACATTGCTTATTGATGTTATTTCTCCGGTTGCCAAAAAAGTAGCCTATGAACTACATCAAAAAATTGGAGTGATAGCAACCAAAGCAACGGTGAATTCTCATGCTTACCAAAAATATATCCGCAAATATAATCGTCATTTAAAAGTAATTGAATTGGCTACTCCCCTTTTGGTTCCTATTATAGAAGAAGGATTCCGAAATACGCCGGTATCCCGACATGCGATCGAATCCTATTTATCTTATAAAAAATTTGAAGATATTGATACGATAATTTTAGGTTGTACCCATTATCCATTGATTGAAAAAGAAGTTAATTCTGTTTTTCAGGGACGTGTAAAAGTTGTAGATTCTCCTTTAATTGTGGTCAATCAATTGATCCATGAAATGGAAAAAAACAATTTATTGGGAAATACGCCTGACCCTGAATATCATTTTTATCTTTCAGATTACACAGAAAACTTTGCCAAATTAGCCAAACAGTTTTTTGGAAAATCCATCATATTGGAACAAAAACGGCTTTAGTCTAATTTTTACTGCGATGAAATTCTTACATTTGCACAAAATTTTTCAAAGTGATTTTATCATCCAAAGAATTAATTGAATTAGAAGATCAGTTCGGAGCACATAATTATCATCCGCTTCCGGTAGTTTTGGATCGTGGTGAGGGAGCATTTGTTTGGGACATAGAAGGAAAAAGATATTTTGACTTTTTGTCTGCTTATTCTGCTGTAAATCAAGGGCACAGCCACCCTAGAATCATCAATGCTTTAATTAATCAGTCCAAGAGACTCACCTTAACTTCGCGCGCTTTTTACAATTCCGAATTAGGAAAGTATGAAAAATTCGTAACCGAATTATTTGGATTTGAAAAAGTTTTACCCATGAATACGGGTGCGGAAGCAGTTGAAACTGCGATAAAAATTGCGCGTAAATGGGGATACGAAAAAAAGGGAATTCCTTCAGGTGAAGCCAAAATTGTAGTTTGTTCCGGTAATTTTCATGGAAGAACAACCACTATTATTTCTTTCTCAAATGATGATGATGCCCGTAAAAATTTCCATCCTTACACCAGTGGTTTTGTATCGGTAGAATATAATAATATTGACTCATTACGTTCCGCAATTGAAAAAGATAAAAATACGATTTGTGGATTTTTGGTGGAACCTATTCAGGGCGAAGCCGGCGTAAATGTTCCTGACGAAGGATATTTATCTTCTTGTTATGAAATCTGTAAAGCTCATAATGTTCTTTTCATAGCAGACGAAATCCAAACGGGAATTGCCCGAACTGGAAAAATGTTGGCAATTGATCATGAAAATATTAAACCCGATATTTTGATTTTAGGAAAAGCTCTTTCAGGAGGTGCTTATCCTGTGTCCGCTGTATTGGCTGACGATGAAGTCATGAATGTTATCAAACCCGGGCAACATGGCTCTACTTATGGTGGAAATCCACTTGCTTGTGCTATTGCAACGGAAGCATTACAAGTAGTAATTGATGAAAATTTAGCTCAGAAAGCTGAACAGTTAGGGGAAATTTTCCGCTCGGAAATTGAAAAAATGATTTCGGAATTTTCCTTTTTGAAGTCTGTAAGAGGAAAAGGATTGTTAAATGCAATTTTGATAAATGATACACCAGAAAGTTCAACGGCATGGAATTTGTGCATGGACATGATGAATAACGGGTTACTCGCTAAACCAACGCATGGAAATATCATACGATTTGCTCCTCCGCTGGTAATAAGTGAATCCGATTTATGCGAAGCAATAAAAGTTTTGAGAAGAACTTTTATGAATTTCAAAAAATAATGAATAATTTTACAACTTAAAAATAAAAACTGAAACCAACCTAGAAGCGATTATGAAAAAAATATTTTTAACAGCAGCGTTTGTATTTTGTGTATCAAATGTTGTTTCTGCACAGGAATTACGATCGGTAAACTATACGACAAACCAAATCAACGAAAGTAAATTAACTTTATCTGAAAATTGGCAAGCATACATCCAAAACAATTCGGTGATGATTTACAATGGTAATATCAAAAATGAATCAAGCGATAATGCCAAAAATTTAAACATTGAATTGTATTTAATTCCAACAGACAGTAAAACCATTGTGGGGACTATTCAAGGATATCACCTAACAAAAGTTCCTTTTAAAAGCGTGGCGAAAAATTCAAGTTTAGTAGGAGTTAACATTAAGAGTGATGTTACTCAAATTCCACCTTCTGGTTTATATGATCCTATTTTGGTATTGAGTAACAAAGACGGTAAAGTATTGAATTTTCAAAAAGTAGGAAATACAATCGAATCAAAAGAAGGAAATTTAGCCGTTTATAATGTTCCTGTAAAAGCAGAAGGAGCTGTGGAAAATGCCCCTGAATTAAATCCGGTAGTGAAAATTGACGTGAAAGAAGACAATTCCATCGGTTTAGAAAAAGAGTGGAAAGTAGAAGTTGACTTTAAAAATTTCATGGTAAAAGTAATTGGTGGAGATATCGCTAACAGAACTGATAAAGATTTAAATAATATGGTTTTAGATGTGTTCTTGACCAGTGAAAATCAATCTGTAATTGATTCAAACTTTGAAGGGGTTCGTATCGCTTCTGCAGAATTGGATAAAATTGAAGGCTTTAAAAAATTCGTGGATACAACGATTACCACTAACTTAACAACGATTCCTCAGACCGGTACGTACAACATTTTACTTACCTTGTCTGTTAAAGATGAAAAAGGAAATCCGGTAGTCCGTACAAAAAGAGCTTTTGCCAATACCATTTCATTCTAATTTAGAATATTTTCGGTTGAACCCAACTAAAAGTTCAACGAAACGACCATAAGACTCGAGACCTTCTTGATTATTTAATCTTAAGAAGGTCTCGTTCATTAAAGAAAATGCCTCCTCGCCTTTCCCACTATATTTTTCATTGATCTCTCTTTCATAATTGCGATCTCTTTTCATCCCATCCGAATAACGAAACAGCATCACCTGTACGTAAACAGGATCTACCCATAAAATACGATTCAAAATACTTCGCATCGCACGGTAATTGCTAGCATATTTCATTTCCACATCATCACTTTCTTTTCCCAAAAGATAACCCACGAAATTCGCTTCATTTTCAGGGGCAAATCCCCATTGATGAGCTGTTTCATGGAATTGCGTGAAAAGTAATTTTGTATCAGGCATTTTATCATTGTATTGCGCTTCGGTTGTAAATGGTACATAATAACCAGAAACACCCATGTAACTAAACATCGTACTAAACAGAGAACTCTTAACATTAGGAGGAGTTAGATTTATGAAATGAATTTCCGGGTATTTTGATTTTATTTCAGAAGAAGAAACCTTTAGGTTTTGATTGATTTCGTTTTGAGTTAATTGAAATTTGAAAACGCCATTTTTATCTTCACCTACTTGTTCTCTTAAAAATACAGAACGTATAAAATATATTTCGGCCAGCAGTTTTAGTTCATCAATTGTAATATTTTCAGTATCATAATTCTCTACAATTGGTGTTTTATAGTAATTAAACCCCCATAATAAATGAAATGTCCAATAAAAAATCATCAGAAAATAAACCAAACGAGTCAAAGCTTTTCTCAGTATTTCCCAATTTTTACTTCGAATTAATTTAAAAAAATAAAACAAAAATCCTACACTACTTATCGTCAGTATTATATAAAATATATCTCCGACGGAGAATGGAAATTTATGACTTATGAAATAAAGCAATTTCGAAAAAAAAACATTGACTTTTGGGAAAATTTTATCTGGAAATGAAGTAAAACTTATAACCTTAATAAATAAAAAAGAACCAAAAAATAATCCTATGGATATTAAAATGTTGTAAAATTTCTTTGGAATCATCTCTGCAAATTTAATTATTAACCTATTTAAAATGCACTCTGAAAAAGGTTTTTGTGAGTTTAACAAAATTTTAAGAACTCTTGGAATAGGTTTTGTTTTTTAGAGCAATGTTGAAAAATTAAATGTAAAAAATTAAAATTATGAAACGAGTATTTTTATTAACAGCGTTTGCCGGAATTGCATTTTATGGAAATGCACAGGAAAAACCTTTAAAACCCGAACAGGTGAAAAAAGAAAACGCTGCAACTGCAGTTGAAGAAAAAGAAGTAGCTGCAGAGAAATCAGAAGCTATTCAAGCGATCGAAGCGGGTAAAGAAATAAATGTCAAATCTGATCCTACACGGGCAACAACTGTGAAAGGTGAAGAAGTAAAAGTTAAAAAAGACAAGAAAAAAGATAAAATCAAAAATTCTGAAAAACCGTTGAATCCTGAACAAGTTTCAAAGGAAAATGCTGCTACTGCAGTAGTTGAGAAACAAGTGGCGACAGAAAAAACGGAAGCAGAAATCGCTTTGGCAGAAGGAAAAGAGATTACCGTTAGAGATACAGCCATGTCTTACACGGCTACTTCTAAAGTTGATAACTCCGGTTTTCAAAGAACGGTTGGATTTGATGGAGCATGGAAATTTGACATGAATTTGGGTAAAAGAGAAATTACTTTGACAGGTGGAACATTGAATAACAAAGGTCAGGTTGCTTCCAATCCATTGAGATTGATGGTTTATTTGGCAGAGAAACCTTTTAACGTAAACAATCCTGAATTCATCGGAAATGTTTATTCGGTGGTTGATGTAAATTCAATTGCTCCGGCGGAAGCGAAATCAGGACAAGCTTACGTAACTTCTTGGGCTTCTGAAACAAATCCACCGGCAGGAACTTATTATCCTTATATTTTATTGGGAGAACAGAATGCTCAAACACAAGAATTTGAAGTTAAAGATGTAAAAGTTTTTGAGAATTCAATTACAATAACTGAATAATGCAGATTATTTAACCACTTCTAATGACAAAACCCGCTCGATGAGCGGGTTTCTTTTTATATAAATTGTTTGAACTGAATTATTATATTATGCCAATTTAGCTTTTAATCCTTCATCCAAAGCATTTAAAAAATCCTGTGTATTTAGATAATCATTAGAAGTCAATTTATCACCGTAAACAAGCATTGCTAAATCTTTGGTCATTTTTCCGCTTTCCACGGTTTCGATACAAACTTCTTCCAATTTATTTGCGAAATCGATTAAAGCTTGATTTTCATCCAACTTTCCTCTGTGTTCCAAACCTCTTGTCCATGCAAAAATAGAAGCAATCGGGTTCGTCGAAGTTTCTTTTCCTTGTTGGTGTTGACGATAATGACGCGTTACCGTTCCGTGCGCAGCTTCCGCTTCTACCGTTTTTCCGTCCGGCGTTACCAAAACAGAAGTCATCAATCCCAACGAACCAAATCCTTGTGCAACGGTATCTGACTGAACGTCCCCATCATAATTCTTACAAGCCCAAACAAATCCTCCGTTCCACTTCATAGCCGAAGCCACCATATCGTCAATCAAACGGTGTTCGTAGGTAATTCCTATTTCTTCAAATTTTGATTTGTAGTTTTGTTCGTAAACTTCCTGGAAAATATCTTTAAAACGACCGTCATACGCTTTCAAAATCGTATTTTTAGTAGAAAGATAAAGAGGCCACTTTTTCGTTAAAGCCATTTGGAAAGACGAATGAGCAAATCCGTAGATGGATTCATCTGTATTATACATCGCCATTGCAACTCCATCTCCTTTGAAATCATAAACTTCCCAGCTTTGTGCCTCTCCTCCATCTTCCGGCACGAAAGTCATGGTAAATTTTCCTTTTCCTTTAATAACGGTATCGGTCGCTTTGTATTGATCTCCAAAAGCATGTCGACCAATTACGATAGGCTGTGTCCATCCCTGCACATAACGAGGAACATTTTTCATAATAATCGGTTCACGGAAAACCGTCCCGCCTACGATGTTTCGAATCGTTCCGTTTGGCGATTTCCACATTTTTTTCAATCCAAATTCCTCTACCCGTGCTTCATCCGGCGTGATAGTCGCACATTTTATACCTACATTGTACTTTTTGATGGCTTCTGCCGCATCGATGGTTACTTGATCATTTGTCGCATCACGATTTTCCATTCCCAAATCGTAATATTTAATATCAATATCCAAATAAGGCAAAATCAATTTATCCTTTATAAATTGCCAAATAATACGTGTCATTTCATCTCCGTCCAAATCTACAACGGGATTTACTACTTTAATTTTTTCCATTATGTAAAAAGTATTTCATTATTTATTTAATTCCAAAGTTCACAAAAATAGCAAATTAGTTGAGTAGTGAAAAATCCTTTTGAATGATTATTAACAGAATTTCCCAAAACATTGAAGATAATGTATAAGAATTGTATTATTTTTAGAAATAATTTAAAATCCAAATCATGAAAAAAAGTGGAATTCCTTCAGTAAATCTAAATGATTTTATTTCAAATGATCCTGCAAAAAAAGAAAAATTCGTAAACGAAATCGGGAAAGCGTATGAAGAAATAGGGTTTGTAGCTTTAAAAGGACATTTTCTTTCAGATGAATTGGTCGATAAATTGTACAAAAGTGTAAAAGACTTTTTTTCGCTTCCCATAGAAACCAAAGAGCGCTATGAAATTACCGGAATCGGTGGGCAGCGCGGTTATACTTCTTTTGGAAAAGAACACGCAAAAGATAAACCGGAAGGTGATTTAAAGGAATTCTGGCATTTTGGTCAATATATTTCTGAAGCTGAAAAATCAAAATTCAATTATCCGGAAAATATTGATGTTTCGGAAATCCCTGATTTTAATTCGGCAGGAAAAGAAGCGTATCAGCAACTGGAAAAAACAGGAATTTATGTACTTCGAGCCTTGTCGATTTATTTAGGTTTGGACGAATTTTATTTTGATGATAAAGTGATAAACGGAAATTCCATTTTACGAGCGATTCACTATCCGCCTATCCAAGAGGAACCCAAAGGTGCGGTTCGTGCAGGAGCACATGGCGACATAAATCTTATCACACTTCTTATGGGAGCTTCTGCAAGTGGTTTACAGGTTTTGCGCAAAGACGGAGTTTGGGTAGATGCAATTGCTGAACCGGACGAATTAGTCATAAATGTAGGCGATATGCTTTCCCGTCATACCAATAATAAATTAAAATCGACCATCCATCAAGTTGTAAATCCACCAAAAGAAGAATGGAGCAAACCTCGGTTTTCCATTCCGTTTTTTATGCATCCGGTGAGCGAAATGGAATTAAATGTTTTGGAAAATTGTGTGAATGATGAAAACCCGAAACAATTTGAAGATATTACCGCTGGTGAATTCTTAACACAAAGATTAAGAGAAATTGGGTTGATTAAATAATTTATATCCTTGTCAAGGTTATTCTCATTCCTAATATTAACCTTGACAAGGATTCTAAACTTCAACAAGCATGAAAAAAAGTCTTCTATTATTTCTTACTTTCTTATTAATAATTAGTTGTAAAAAACAAGAAAATAACTCAGTTCAACAAAATACTGATACCGAAACAATTTCTAAAAATCAGGATTGTATTCCCTATTTTGATTTTGATGAAGTGGAGTATTATCATAATGATATTCTAGAGATCAAGCTTTTACCTTAGCACGTAAAAATAATAAAACTAAAGAAGACAGTATTTTATTGGAAATTCTATTAAGAAATCAACCTATCGATACTTTGATACTTTCACAATTAAATAATATAGGTTTTAAAAAAATAGAAATCTCTAAAATGGAATATGATAAGATTCGTAACATTTATTGTAAGCCTACTAATGAAAATGATTATGCAACTGAGCCATGTGGCTTTTTAAATAAAGATATTTTGTTTTTTAAAAAGTATAAGTTTTATGTTGGTGTTTCAGTGATTGATTTTTCATGTGGTTTAATTCAAGTTTGGGAAAATAATCAAAGATTGAATTCGGGTCATTTAAATCAATCAAGTAAAACTAAAGAAATTAACACATTATTATCTAAATACTACTAATCAGTAATATCCTTTAAAATCATCTCCGCATGAACCCTTGAGTTTTCTATAAACCATTTATGCGTTTCCATTCCGCCACAAACAACACCGGCAAGATAAATTCCTTTCACATTGGTTTCCATCGTTTCCGGATTATATTTTGGAATAAAAAGTCCGTCTTCGGAAAGTTCAATTCCACAGGATTTTAAAAACTCAAAATCAGGACGATAACCCGTTAAAGCCAACACAAAATCATTTTCGATTTCAATTTCACCTTCTAGTGTTTCGATCGTAACCGATTTTTCCTGAATGGATTTTAAATTTGAATGAAAATAAGCCTTAATACTTCCTTCTTCAATCCGGTTTTCGATGTCCGGTTTCACCCAATATTTCACGCGATCGTGAATTTCGCCTTTGCGTATAACCATCGTAACTTCCGCTCCTTTCCGCCAACACTCCAAAGCCGCATCGACCGAAGAATTATTGGCTCCCACAATTACCACTTTTTGTCCTGAATAAGGGTGAGATTCTTTATAATAATGTGAAACTTTTGGCAAATCCTCTCCCGGAATATTCAAATAAATCGGGATGTCATAAAAACCCGTTGAAATAATAATATTTTTTGCTAAATATTCTGATTTATTTGTTTTTATGAATTTTAATTTATCTTTTAGTTTAATACTTGAAACTTCTTCATACAAATTAATATTCAAATCAAAATACTGCTGAACTCTGCGGTAATATTCTAACGCATCTTGTCTTCCCGGTTTAAACGAAATACTCGTAAAGGGAACATCACCAATTTCCAATCGTTCAGAAGTTGAAAAG
>CALLXZ010000475.1 GCA_937875605.1 uncultured Moheibacter sp. | reverse complement strand
CAATTGCTCCCAAACTCATCAGATTGGCACTTACGCCAAAAAGATTCATCATTCCAAGCGCAAATAAAAGCGAAAGCGGAATAGCAGACGCGACAATCAAACCTGCACGGAAATTTCCCAAGAATAAAACCAATACCAAAAGTACGATCAAAGCTCCTTCGGCTAAATTTGTTTCTACGGTTTTAATAGCTCGATTGACTAAATCCGTTCGGTCAGAATAAGCTTCGATGACGATGTCTTTAGGTAAAGATTTTTGGATAATTTCAATTCTTTCCTTGATGTTTTTTACGACCTGATTACTGTTTTCACCTTTGAGCATCATGACAATTCCGCCAACGGCTTCGCGTTCGCCATTCCAAGTCAAAGCGCCGTATCGGACAGCGCTTCCAATCTGAACATTTGCAACATCGCGAACCAAAATTGGAATTCCATTTGGATTATTTCTAACGGGAATTTTACCAATATCTTCCATAGATTTAACCATTCCGACTCCACGAATGAAATAGGAATTCGGTTGTTTGTCGATGTAAGCTCCTCCTGTGTTTTCATTATTTTCTTTCAAAGCAGCAAACAATTCAGGAAGCGAAACATTCATTGCCTGCAAACGGTTTGGGTCAATGGCAACTTCATATTGTTTTAATTTTCCACCGAAACTATTGACTTCGGCAACCCCTTTTGTTCCGTACAATTGTCGGGCGACAATCCAATCCTGCATCGTCCGCAAATCGGTTGCTGAATATTTGGATTCGGCTTCTTTGGTCGGATGTAAAACGTATTGGTAAACTTCGCCCAAACCCGTGCTGACCGGAGCTAATTCCGGTTTTCCTTTTCCTTCGGGTATGATTTCTTCGGCTTCTTTAAGTCGTTCTAAAACCAATTGACGCGCAAAATAAATGTCCATTTTTTCTTCGAAAACGACGGTTACGACTGATAATCCAAATCGTGAAATCGAGCGCATTTCTTCGACTTTCGGGATGTTTGCGAGTGATTGCTCAATCGGCATGGTAATAAATTGTTCCACTTCTTGAGTCGCAAAGGATGGTGAACTTGTGAAGACCTGCACCTGATTATTGGTAATGTCAGGCACGGCATCAATCGGGAGTTTGGTTGCGCTCCAAATCCCCCAAACCACCAGTGCAAGCGTAAATACACCTATGATGAACTTATTCTTTATGCTGAATAAGATGATTTTGTTTAACATGAAAATTTAATTTGATGAATACTTCTTAAAAGTACAGTTGTACAACGTATAAAGTACAATGTAGCCAAATTGCTTTCGCAATTTGAATTGAATTAATTTATCAAACTAGCTTTGGCGGTTGCCAAATGGAATAGTGGGGTTTTGAAACGATGGGTAATCGGAATTCGGTTTCTTCTGATTGTACAAATTCAAATTGATGAAATTCTTCCAATAATTTGAATTCAAAATGAGTCGTTACTGTGTTACAACAACTGCAAACACACAAAGGTGAACAATGATTTGCGTGTTGTTTTTCCTCATCGTGATCGTGTTTTTCTACATGAACCGTTTCAATTTTTGAACAATCTGACTTATCGGCACATGGCATGATGCTTAGTCCGAATATTAAGAAGCCCAATATGGTTGCAAAAAATTTCACTTAGCAAATATAAAAAAGTAAACACTGCAATCCGATTGCAATGTTAATAAAAGAGATAGAACTCCCAAAAAAGATGTTTAACAAATTCCTCCAGAATAAAAAAATCCCGATAAAAATATCGGGATTTTGTAGCGAAGACGGGAATTGAACCCGTGACCTCAGGGTTATGAATCCTGCGC
>CALLXZ010000474.1 GCA_937875605.1 uncultured Moheibacter sp. | reverse complement strand
GATTATGTGTATGTAAGCCAACTTTTACAAGCCTACGGAATCGGGAAAGGAATTGAAGCGCAGCGACGAAATAAACCGATGACGATGGGGAGTTTATATTGGCAGCTGAACGATTGTTGGCCGGTGGTTTCCTGGTCAGGAATGGATTCGTTTGGGAATTGGAAAGCTCTGCAATATCAAGTCAAACATAGTTTTGAGGATGTATTGCTTTCGTTTGAAAGAGAAGGAAATAAGTTGAAGATTTTTCTGATAAATGATAAAATGCAACCGTTATTTGGTGATTTGGAAATGGAAATCGTGGATTTTAATGGAAATGTTTTGAAAAATTATAAAACTGAATTGTTTGTTGAAAAAAATGCAAGTACTTCAGTATTTCAAATTAATTTGGATGAATTCGAAAAGAGAGAAAATGAATTATTTATCCGAGCAAAATATTTAGAATCAACTTCCCATTATTTTTTGGTAAAACCAAAAAAATTGAAACTAACGAAAGCCAAAATAGATGTAGAAATCGAAAAAACAAGTTCTGGATTTCAAATTAAATTGAAATCTGATGTTTTGCAGAAAAATCTTTTTCTCGATTCGACAATCAAAGGAGAATTCAGTGAAAATTATTTTGACTTACTACCTAAAACCTCCTATTCAATTGAATTTAAAACAAAAGCAAAAGAATTTAAGTTGGAGAATTTGAAGATAAAAAGTTTAAACGATTTGGTAGACTAAATAAAAATGTATAAATTTGGATTGTAGAAAGTTTAAAATTATACTATTATGACAATTCCCTATAAACAAAAAGAAATTCAAAACTTTGCAGAAGATGCACCCACTATGTATTATGCAGGAAATGCGGCAATTCCTTTATATGATTTGACTTCTATCCAAAAAATGACGATTATAAAAAAAGGAATTTCCAAAAACTATCTGGAAACCTTTAAAAAAGCTACCTCTTTGGATTATGACTCGCTTGCAGGAGCACTTTCTGTTACCCGTGCTACGCTCATAAACAAAAAGGGAGCAGAGAAATTTAGTGACCAAATCAGTGAGAAAATCGTTTCTCTTGCAGATTTGTATTCGTTTGGTTATGAAGTTTTTGAAGACAAAGATAAATTCAATAAATGGATGTTTGTCCCTAGTCAG
Source organism: uncultured Moheibacter sp. (assembly GCA_937875605.1). Taxonomy (GTDB): domain Bacteria; phylum Bacteroidota; class Bacteroidia; order Flavobacteriales; family Weeksellaceae; genus Moheibacter. The sequence goes on along the minus strand of CALLXZ010000474.1, from coordinate 645 downwards.
GCATTGGGTGGTTTGGCTCCATTTGACATCATTGATAACTATTATGGTAAGGAAGAAGTCAGAAATCTTATAGGTCGTATTGCTTATGGTGTTTATTCGTAATTATGCTGGTTTATCGATTGAGCAAAACGCAGTATGCGAATGATTTAAACGGAACGGGTGCGAAATTATTTGGCGGAAGATGGAATCATATTGATACGCCTTGTATTTATACAGCTTCCAGTCAGTCTTTAGCGGTTTTGGAATATTCGGTAAATGTAAATGTAGATTTTATCCCGAGAGCGTTAAGTATTTGTATTTTTGAAATTGATGAAAGTCAGATTACAGAAATTGAAATCAAAAAACTTCCGGGTGATTGGAAAGAAGTTCCGTCGCCTTATTCGACCAAAGATTTCGGAACAAAACTTTTAGAAAAAGGTATTTCTATCATAAAAATTCCTTCGATTGTAATTCCGGATGAATTCAATTATATTATCAATCCAAATGCGGATAAAAATAATTTTAAGCTAATGGAAGTTAAGGATTTTGTGTATGATCTGAGAATAAAATCGACATAAATTTAAACTTCCGCAGTTTTATTAGCCAACTGCCCACAAGCCGCATCTATATCACTTCCGCGACTTTTTCTCACCATCACGGTAATTC
>CALLXZ010000473.1 GCA_937875605.1 uncultured Moheibacter sp. | reverse complement strand
ACAATTGGTTTTTCTTCGAGCAATTTTAAATTCTCAACTTCATGGTTGAATTTATCGGCAGTCATCCAACTCGAAAATCGTTCCGAACCTACCGCCACTGCATTTTCGACTGCGCCCGCTTTTACCGAAAGAAAGGCATAATTCAAAGCATTCATTCCTGCATTGCACAATCCCATCGAAGTATTGACTTCTATTGAGTTTTTTGTTTTCAACTCACCGTGAACCATCGAAGCGTGCGAAGGCTGAATCTGGTCGGCTGAAGTTGTTCCGCATGAAAGCAGTTGCAAATCATTTTTTGAAAAATTTTCATCAAATAAACCTTCGACTGCTTTTGCTGTAATTTCTGAATTTTTATGGGTAGGATTGCTATTTTTATCTAAGGCATAATAACGGGTTTTGATACCGTTGTTTCTTAAAATCAGTGCTTTTGCTTTGGAAGGTTTGTTGTTTACCAAACCTAGATATTCTTCCATCTCGTCATTTTGGATCGGTTCGTTTGGAAGAAAAGTGGACGATTTGGTGATATAAACTTCATTCATCATTTTCATTATTTTGTATAATCTAATTTATTAAATTCCTTGAAAATATTTAATATCTCTTTGTCTTTTCCACCAAAAAATAGGTGTTGTAAGAATGAACAATATTAAAACAATTGGTGAAACCACCCAAATGGCAGCCATCAGATAGAACTTATAAATACCGAGCCAAAATTTTCTTTTGTGTGGGTTTTTGCTAATTATTTTTGAAAAAATTGTGAAAAGACGATTTCCGACACGTTCTACTTTTACTAAAAACGGACGAATTTCTACTGCGCCATTTTCAACCAATTCTTTTTGCATTCTTTCATAATCCTCTTTTTGAGCATAAGGAAGAATGATGTTTCCGTATTTAAAAGAATTCTCAATTTCAGAATCAGATACGCCAGCTTTAGGCCAGGGTTTTGGGGAAACTTTGTTTCCGGTTTGCAGCCAATTTAAAATTGTAATTACACTTGTATAATTGTCATGGCGGTCAACCAATGCGATGTTTCCTACTAATTTTGCATTCAAATTTTTGAAGTGAACTTTTAATTTTTCTTGTGAAAGCATCCACATATTTCGTGTTCCGGAAACGGTAATGATCGGTTTTCCTCCCAATAATTTGGGCGCATATTCACTTTTTAAAAATGAAACAATTGGAATAGAAGGTGTCAGAAACCAAACTTGATAACCAAAAATGATTAAATCATATTCTTTACT
>CALLXZ010000472.1 GCA_937875605.1 uncultured Moheibacter sp. | reverse complement strand
TAGGTTGTGCTGGAATTGTTTCAGGAGTTTTGAATGCAGATAATTCGATTGATTTGAAACGAACAAAAGAATTAATAGAACTTTCAAAACCTTTGGAATTTACGTTTCATCGTGCATTTGATTTGACCGAAAATCCGATTCGTTCGTTGGAAGAATTGATGGATTTGGGAGCGAATCGTGTTTTGACTTCGGGACAAAAGAATTCGGCAGAATTGGGATTGGATCTTTTAATTGAACTTAAAAATATAGCCCAAAATAAAATCGGAATTTTACCGGGCGGAGGAATTCACCTGGGCAATGTGCATTTGTTTAAAGAAAATGGATTTGCAGAAATTCATGCGTCAGCCAGTTCTGTTTATTTGGAAAATGATTCGCCAAAAATTTCGTTTGTCAGTGAAAAATTTTTGGATGAAACGAAATTGTTTGTTTCGGATAAACAAATTATAAAAGAATTGATTGATCAAATTTAATTAGATTTTAAATCCTTAAAATATAGAAAATGAACCGCAGAAAATTCATACAAAATACAGCACTTTCCGGATTGGGATTGACGGTGGGCGCTTCCGCATTAGCGAATGAAGTGGCACTTCCTCATTCAAATACGGAATTAAATCCCGATAATTATCCACTTGTCATCGCGACTTGGGAAGCAGAACGAGCGGTTGCCACAGCTTGGAAAACTTTGGAAAAAGGAGGTTCTGCATTGGATGCTATCGAAAAAGGTTGCAATGTAGAGGAGGAAGATCCAGCTAATTCCTCGGTTGGGTTGGGTGGATTGCCGGATCGGGAAGGAATTGTAACGTTGGATGCTTGTGTGATGGATGATAAAGGGAATTACGGTTCGGTGGTTTTTATGCAGAATATCGTTCAGGCGATTTCGGTGGCGAGAAAAGTGATGGATGAAACACCGCATGTTTTGCTGGCAGGAAAAGGAGCGGAGGAATTTGCGGTTTCTCAAGGTTTCAAACGCCAGAATTTATTGACCGAAAAAGCTAAAAAATCTTGGGAAGAATGGAAAATTAAATCTGAATACAAACCGATTATCAACATCGAAAACCACGACACCATCGGGATGCTGGCGATGGATAAGAGCGGCAATCTTTCGGGTGGTTGTACTACGAGCGGATTGGCTTTTAAAATGCACGGTCGGGTAGGAGATTCTCCGATTATCGGTTCAGGGCTTTTTGTGGACAACGAAGTTGGTGCTGCTACTGCAACGGGTTTAGGCGAAGAGGTAT
>CALLXZ010000471.1 GCA_937875605.1 uncultured Moheibacter sp. | reverse complement strand
ATAAATTATATATGTTTTTCAAATTCATGGAAAAGAAACATTCGATTTCGATGTTTTGACGATAGTAAACGATTATTTTTTTTCATTGATTTATCTTTTCGATACTTCTCCAAACTTATTCCTCTCAAATAAGAATCATTCATTTATAACAAATTGACAAATATCATAACCCTTTATGATAGGTCATTCAATAAGTACATTAATTTTGCTATTTTAATTTAGTCTAAATAAATTCAAAATAACGATTATGAAGAAATATTTATTTTACTTAGGATATTTTTCTATTATCCTATTCATTTGTCAATCTTTTATAGCACCCTTATTAGATGAGCCGCCCTCAAACGATAACTGCACTGATGTCACACCAACGACTTTAACTATTGGAACTTTAGTTTCTTTCACTGGCACCACTGTAGGAGGAACGGCAAGTGATGATGAGATGAACAATTTGGGAGAAGCGGTTGTATGGGAAGCCGTAACATTGCCGGAGTGTAGCACTCTGACTGTGGACTTTTGCGGAACTGCTGCCGGTAATATGAATGAAATTTATGCCATCGCCGCAAAAGATTGTTCATTCAGTGATTTTGCTTATCCTAGCGAATATGGTGATTGTGAAGATGGAAATAGAAGTTATACGTTTCAATATCTGCCTGCCGGAACTTATTACCTTCCCGTAATAGCCAATCCTGATTACAGCACATTGGGTGAATACAAGATGAACGTAATTGCAGTGGCTTGTCCGCCTGCTCCTGCAAATGATAACTGTGAAGATGTAACGCCTACCGTTTTGACCAATGGAACACCCATTACCTTTACGGGTACTACCGAAATGCAAACTGCGAGTCCAGCGGAATTAGATGCTTTCGGAACTGCTGTTGTGTGGGAAGCGATCACACTTACCGGAGAACGTAATAATCTGAAAGTAGATTTTTGCGGAACTTTAGGTTCAAATAATCCGCAAATCTATTACACGACTAGTTGTCCGGTTACTACCATCGTTAACGCCCAACAAAGTAATAATAATGAATGTGGTGATGGAAAAAGAACCGGATATTTTAACAACTTGCCAGCCGGCACTTATTATCTTCCTGTGAACTTAACACCATCAAATAACAATCCAACGGGAACCTACATAATGAATGTATTGTCAGTAGATGCTCCGCCTGCTCCGGAAAATGATAATTGTGAGGATGTGACACCGACTGTCTTGACCAACGGAACAGCTATTACTTTTACAGGCACAACAGTGGGCGCAACTTCAAATCCTGCAGAAGTGACGATTATAGGAAATCGACCAGTAGTTTGGGAAGCAGTTACGCTTACAGCCGAATGTAATTCACTTACCATCAGTTATTGTGGAACTCCAGCTGAAACAAATGTTGGTATGAACAATTTCATTACGCCGAGTTGTAATTCCTCTACTTCTGAAAGAATCTTCAACCAGAGTTATGATTTTACAAGTTGCAGTGATGAGAAACTTACTTTGTATTGGTACAACCTTCCAGCGGGAACTTATTATATTCCGGTGATTACAGATTTATCCAGTTATACACCAGGTGAATATACAATGAATGTGCTTTCGGAAGATTGTCCACCTGTTCCCGCTAACGATAATTGCGATGAACTTACACCTACAGAATTGATCAGCGGAACCCCAATTACCTTTACAGGTACAACCGAAGGAGCAACCTCAACTCCTCATGAAATGAGTTTATTTGGAAAACCGGTGGTTTGGGAAGCGGTAACGCTTACAGGGGCTTGTAATAACTTGACTATTGATTTTTGTGGAACTGATTCAGAAATTGTAAATTACTGGAGCATGTTAAAGGTTTATTTAGATTCTTGTTCAGCCACAACTTCTACGACAGGCGTTGCAAATAACACAAGTTGTGAAGGAAATTATAATTTGGGAACCGTTCATTTTTATGATTTACCGGCAGGGACTTATTATATTCCGATTGCGGTCAACTATAATAAATTAGGAGAGTATACAATGAATGTGATTTCAGAAGATTGTCCAGTCATTCCTGAAAACGATGATTGTGAAGATGCGATTGCACTTAGTTGTGGTGAAACTTATACAGGATCAACAATGGGAGCTTCTGATTCAGGAGGAAATACAGCCAAAGATGTATTCTATACTTATACAGGAAACGGTACGGAGGAATTTGTAACGCTATCCTTATGTGGATCAGATTACGACACTTTTATCCGGGTTTATTCGGATTGTACTTTGACAAATGAAATAGCATCTAACGATAATTTCTGCGGCACGCAATCGCAGGTAAGTTTTACCTCTAACGGAACTTCGACTTATGTAATTATGGTAGAAGGCGCAGGTTCAATCTTTGGAAATTATGAGTTAAAAGTTAATTGCGTAGGAACAAATATACCTGTAAACGATAATTGCGAAGATGCGATAGCATTATCTTGTGGAGAAACGGAAACAGGAAATACTATTTTTGCAACTGATTCAGGAGGGAATTCAACATCGGACGTATTCTATTCTTATACGGGTGAGGGTGCGCCTGAGCTTATAACCGTTTCACTTTGCGGATCTACGTACAATACATTTTTGCGAGTGTTCAAAGACTGCACTTTAACAGAAGAAATTACAGCGAGCAGTAATTCTTTATCCTGTAATGGAAATCAGTCAGAGTTATCTTTTGTTTCAGACGGAACTTCTACTTATATCATCATGGTTGAAGGTAAAGTTTATCCGGACACACTGTCAAAAGGTGCTTATGAAATCAGTTTAACCTGTGGTGAAGCACCGCCAGCACTTACTTGTGAAACCACTTTAATTCCTTCGGACAATATAAGAGACGCGATGACTTTGGGGCACGTTGGTAGCTTCGGAACTCAGTATGCTGTAGATATTCCGGTCGGTGACGCTGGTTATACAATAGAAGGATTTATACCTACAGTGCTTAGTGCTTCCAGTTATTTTAATTTTATATTTTTTGAAGATAACGGAGGTCTGCCTGGAGCAGAATTGTTTACCAGAGCCGGAACCATCGAAGGCAGTGAAAATTTAGGGACCTTATTTTCTGTACCGGTTCTCAAATACATCGTTAAATTTGATCCCGTTGCATTGGAGCCAAACAAAACTTATTGGATACAAATAGACTGTAACGCAATGGGCTGGGGATATAGTGAGCTTGAACCGATGAGACTTGGATATCCAGATGCTGCTTATAATTGGACAGACGATGTTTGGGAGAGCATGGAATCGCAAAACCAACTTGCTTTTGAGTTGATATGCTCGGAATTAGGAGTTTCAGATCTGAATTCTTTTGAATTCTCATATTATCCAAATCCAGTCAAAGATGTACTCAACATATCCTCTTTACGAAAAGTGGAATCTGTTTCAGTATTTAACTTAAACGGTCAGAAGTTAATTAATGATTTAAAAGTGGTGAATGGACAAATCAATGTTGATTCATTGACTCCGGGAACTTATGTATTTAGAGCGATACTTGAAGGAGGTCAGATAGAAACTTTCAAGATTATCAAAAAATAATTTTTTAATTAATTAAAATTAAAACCCGATGGCTTTTTTACTGCATTACAAAGTAAAATTGTCATCGGGTTTAATCCTATATATTAATTCAGAATACCTGTTGTTTATGTAAAAATATGACTTATGAAACATTTGAATAATATATTTTTCCTACTCGTTTTTTCTATAAGTTTAAATGCCCAATTGCAGAAAGCATATTGGTATTTTGGTTTTAATGCAGGTTTGGACTTCAGCAGTGGCAGTCCGGTAATTGACACACACGGAATGGTGGAAACCAATGAAGGATGTACAAGTATTTCTGACGAATTCGGAAATTTATTGTTTTACTCTGATGGACAAAAAGTTTATGATCGAACACATGCCATTATGCAAAACGGAGGAGGTTTGTTTGGGCATGCATCCAGCACTTCATCAGCAGTCGTTTTGCCTAAACCTGATGATTGCAGTCTCTATTACCTCTTTACAATTGATGCTCGTGAACGACGTGAAAAAGGAATCCATTACAATATAATAGATATGAGCGCCAATGGCGGACTGGGCAGCATTTTAGAAAAAAATATAGCGCTTCCCATAAATGGCATTCAGCAAGGTTTTGAAAAATTGGCGGCAATCAGTAATGCCGACAAAACCGGTTATTGGATAGTAACTCATTTTGAAGGTAATTTTTATTCTTTCCCTGTTACCGGGCAAGGCGTTGGAACAAATCCTGTAGTCTCGCCTTCTGCTATATTCGGGGACAAATTTATAGGATATTTAAAAGGATCGCCAGATGGCTCAAAATTGGGAATGGGGATGTTTTCTTCTTCAAATAATGAAAATGCAGGTTATTTGTCGGTGTATGATTTTGATCCGGCAACCGGAATAGTTTCGAATGAAAACATATTATATGAACCCACAACTACACCGGGGAATTATTATGGAATTGAATTTTCGCCCGATAGTCAACTTTTGTATACCACAAATATTATACTTGGAAGCAACACAAAAATTTATATAGAACAATACAATTTAAATGCTTCTTCAGTTCCTGATTCAAAATACTTAGTATCCTTAAATGCACACTATGGCGCATTGCAACTAGCTTTGGATGGTAAAATTTATAATTCAGGGCATCAAACATCTAGTAATAAATATATCGGAGCGATAACGAATCCAAACGTCGCATATAATCCGGGCATAGGAGAAGTGCCCTTGTACGACCGAAGGTATATTGACTTAACTCCATATCTAAGCCAGATGACTCCTTCATTTGGTTTACCCACTTTTTTAAATAATTATTTCCGTATATCAGTTAATGTTAATGGCTTAAAAATAAGTGAGGAACAGCGATATTGTGCAGAAGCCCAACTAGACTTTAACTTTTGTTATCAGGGCGGTCAGATAGAAAGTACACATTGGGATTTCGGAGATGGCAATACATCAGAAGAAATGTATCCGCAACATCAGTATGATGAACCGGGAACTTACACCATCACACTTAGGATAATTGTCAATGGCGAAGAACACGTCCGTACTTTCGAAATAACGATTACCGGTCCTCCTAACGTAGAAGTTACTTCGCAGGAAATTTGCCTGAACACTGGCGAAACGCATACGTTTAATCTCGAAGAAAGTTTAGGTGAAATCAATACCAATTATGATATCACTTTTCATTTAACAGAACAGGAAGCTCGAAACAATCAAAATCCTCAACCAGCAATTTATACCACAGATGAAACCGCTACACCTTGGGTAAGAGTAGAAGACGACGAGGGTTGTTTTGTGGTTAGGGAATTAGAACTCATAGTCAATTACAATCCTGAACTAACTTTGCCTTTACTACCTGAAATGTGTGCAGGCGAAACTATTACGATCACCGTAACGACAACATCAGGAACAGTCAACTGGTACTACGAAGAAACTGACGAAATAGCATTTCACACAAACGTAGAGCTTACGACTTTACCACTCACAGAAACAACGACATTCTGGATAGAAGCAGTCAATGGAAACTGTACATCAGAAAGACAATCATTGACAATAACCGTAAATGAAGCACCAACAATTGAACCTGAACAATCCGAAACAATATGTGTGGGTAATCCGGTGGAGTTAAGCGTAACCACAAACGGATCAACAGTTTATTGGTATGATTCACCCACATCAACTACTCCAATATTCACAGGAAATCCATTTACGACACCAAATTTAACGGAAACGACAACTTATTGGGTTAGTTCAACTAATGTATTTGGCTGCGCAAGCGAAAGAATAGAAATAACCGCAACGGTAAGCGAAGCCATCACTCCTGAATTTACACAAATAGAGCCGCAATGCTTCGGAACAGAATTCACACTTCCTGAACAAGACCTCAACGATATTACAGGAACCTGGACACCGACAATCAACAGCACAGCAACCACGACCTACACTTTTCATCCCGAAGAAGGACAATGTGCAGAACAAGGATTTACGATGACAGTACAAATTGTAGAAATACCGGAACTAACCTTACCCGATGAAGAAGATCTAATAAGCTGTATTGAAGAAGCAATTACGGTCAGCGTATCGACCAATGAAGGAACAATC
>CALLXZ010000470.1 GCA_937875605.1 uncultured Moheibacter sp. | reverse complement strand
AAAGGGAAGTATAATTGATCCTAAGAAACATCACATTATCAAATCAGCTCATCCTTCACCTTTGTCTGCTTATAATGGATTTTTTGGAAGCAAGCCTTTCTCTAAAACGAATGAATATTTAAAATCCATTCAGAAATCTGAGATTATTTGGTAGAGTTTTCGAAAGAAACCTATTGCTTATTCTTCCGTTAAGCTTTAAATTCTTAATTTTGGAATCCGAAATTAAAAAGCAAAACAATCATGAAATCATTTATTCAATACGAGGAGCATTCTGATTTTTCTATTTATAACATTCCGTTTGGAGTCGCCATTTTTGGAGACGAGGAAATTTCCTGCGTAACCCGAATTGGAGATACGGTAATTAATTTAGCAGTTCTCTATGAAAATGGTTATTTTGATGAATTTGATTTAGGTGAAAATGTATTTGAAGCTTTTACCCTAAATGAATTTATTTCACTCGGAAAATCCGTTACGGTTCCTGTCAGAGAACATATTCAAATATTATTACTGGAAAATTCAGAATTATCCAAAGATGAAGATACGCAGACAGAAGCATTTCATTCGATTGAAAGTGTTTCGATGCAATTACCTGTTCACGTTCCCAATTATACGGATTTTTACAGCAGTATAGAGCATGCGACGAATGTCGGAAAAATGTTCCGAGATCCGGACAATGCACTTCTTCCTAACTGGAAACATCTTCCGGTGGGTTATCATGGAAGAGCTTCCTCCATCGTGGTTTCGGGAACACCTATTCATCGACCAAAAGGACAAACATTGCCAGCTGACTCAGAAATTCCGGTTTTTGGTCCTACGAAACGTTTAGATTTTGAATTAGAAATCGCATTTATCACTAATTCATACACGGATTTAGGCGAATCCGTTTCCACAAAAGAAGCAGAAGAACATATTTTCGGATTGGTTTTATTTAATGATTGGAGTGCAAGAGATGTTCAGAAGTGGGAATATGTTCCATTGGGACCATTTTTAGCAAAGAATTTCGGATCGTCTGTTTCTCCGTGGATTGTAACATTAGAAGCATTGGAACCCTTCCGAGTAGAAGGTCCAAAACAAGAACCGGAAGTTTTGCCTTACCTGAAATACGAAGGAAATAAAAACTTTGACATTCACCTGCAAACAATAATCGCAACAGAAAATGCAGGAGAAAATGTGGTTTGTACTTCCAATTTCAAATATATGTATTGGAACATGGCACAGCAATTGGCTCATCATACCGTAAACGGATGTAACCTGGAAGCTGGCGATATGTATGCAAGCGGAACTATCAGTGGAAAAACCGAAGATTCTTTTGGTTCTATGTTGGAATTAACTTGGGGAGGAAGCAATCCTTTGAAGTTAAAAGACGGCTCTGAAAGGAAATTTATCGAGGACAACGATACCGTTATCATGCGAGGTTGGTGCGAAAAAGAAGGAAAAAGAGTGGGATTTGGTGAGGTTTCCGGAAAGATACTTCCCACTATAGATTAATTTATATTTGATAATAAAGTATAAAATGCCTGTTTAAAAGCAGGCATTTTTTATAATTCAACCAATTGCCCTGATTTTCTAAACACATCATACATCTTTATTTAAATCAATTTTTCAAATCTAAAAAGTACCCACAAAACCAATTTGTCCGGCTCCCAAAGTTAAATTCCATTTAATCTTTCTTTTGTCATTTATTTCGAATCCAAAATCATTGACTTGACGTCCATATCTCTTATTTCGATTTAAATAATTTTCTACACCTTCTACGATAGCTACACTCATTACTAAACTTAACGTAACATCGGTTAACCAATGCGCTCCTGCCCAAAGACGTGAAACAGGAGTGACCAATCCTAAAGCATATAATCCACCTTTTATCCAATAACTGTCAAACTGTTTGGACAAAGCATAAGTAGTTGTAGTGGTAAGCATTGTATGTCCGGACGGAAAAGAACCATAGTCTTGTCCGCCCTTAAATAATTTAAACTGATTTTGTCCTTTTTCTATGTTGGGTCGCCCTCTGCCCACTACTGTTTTCATGGTTTGCTGTAAGACTCCACCTATGACCGAAGATGTTACCAATAAAACACCGGTTTCCCTGATTTTTTCGTTGTTAGTAAATAATCCGACTAAATATACACCGCTTGTCAAACCGTAATTAGCTTCCGGACGACCAAATGCCCAGCCAAACTCTTTAATGGAACCCGGAATTGCCTCAGACTGATTGGTGAAAAAATGGCTTGTTTCTTCATCTGCTAAATACAAGATACTAATGCTTACTGCTGTCGCACCTGCTATAAAAAAATCATTTTTCTCCCAACGAACAGGCTGAGTAAAACCATTTATAGTTGCCCCGAAAATAGAGGAAGCATCATATTTTAAATTCGTCCATAATTTATTTTTTATCTCAAGTCCCAATGAATCTTGCTTTCCTGAAATACTGTCGTTTTGTGCAAAAATTACACTGGCCAAAATCAAACTCCCTATAACAACCAACTTTCTCATCATTTCCTAAAAATTAAATCCCATACCAAATGCAAATCGGTTTCCCTCTTCTGAATGAAACAAACTTAAATTTAAACTGGTCATTTCAGCAGCATTTAACCATATTCCGCCTCCAAAGGAATAATGCCATTTGTTTGAATTTTCTCCCTTATTCCAAACTCTTCCATGATCAAATCCTCCTAAAATTCCATATTTTACCGGAATGAATCCTTTACCCGATCCTATCCATAATCGAAGATCAGAACTTTGATAAAAAGATTTGTTACCTAAAAATCGTTCATTCCGATAACCACGAATTCCATCATCTCCACCCAGAGTGGCTCCCTGAAAGAACTCAAATTTATCATTCAAAATAAATTTTCCCTTGAAAAGCGTGGAATATACCAATCGTCCACTTGGAATTAATTTGTGAACAAATCCAAGATAAGATTCGATTACCGGAAAATTCTGCGAAGTTTCTTCCAGATTTATTACCCAACTTCCTTTTGCCTTAAAACTAAATCCCAAAGTCGGAAAAGCTTGATGGTCATAGTTCTCATACGAGTAACTAATGCCTGGTGAAGCGAAATATTGACTATGAAAAACTTTCGGATCTATTTCGTCCGAAATAGAAATAAACCTTCCTTCTGTGTCAGCGACTTTTATTCGCTCCAAGTCTACTCCAACCCGAATTTCTGTACCATACCTTCCTTTTCGAAGCAATGATGGCGAAAAAGAAAGTGTTTGCATTTTCACTCGGTTAAAATTCATTCCAAATTCCTCCTCTCGATTTTCAATTTCATTTCCATATCCAAAGTAATTTATACTAAAATTAGGGCTTGTAAATCGGGCTTGTAAATTCAGATTCCAGTCGGCTATCACGTTGACAAATTCACCCTGATATTCCAGTTCAAATCCATTTGTAGCAAAATAATACATTCCGCTAAAGTTGTGTTTCTGCGAAAAAGGATCACGGTTAAAACGATTGACTTCATAACTCAAATTCGTTCCGATTTTCACACCATCATCCGGATTATAACCTGCATTTGGCAGTGCGAAAAAAGCATTGTATTTCGGTTTGTAAAAATCATAATTGTTCAAATGATAGGAATCGGTCAACCTCAATTTTGCATTCCCTTGATTTTCAATTGTATTTTTCTTGGTTTTATAATCGTAAACGATGATATTCTTACCATTTTCAATCCGAAAAACATCATTATTTTGTCCTCCGATTAATCTGATTTTGATAAGTTTATCTCCTTTTCCATTGACCTCAAAAACATCATCATCGTCCAA
>CALLXZ010000469.1 GCA_937875605.1 uncultured Moheibacter sp. | reverse complement strand
CTCATTTTCTCCATCGTTTCTTTCGAATTCTGTTCGATTTTCCCCAATAGTTCTGAATGATTTACAGTATTTTGTACAGAACCCATCTGACTGAGCATCTGAATGCTGCTGATGGAACTACCGACCTCGTCGTGCAAATCGGCAGCGATTTCGTTGCGAAGTTTCATTTCTTCGATACGGCGGCGAAGTTTATTTCGGTTAATCAAGAGGGCGATTCCGCCTAACAACAAGACTACAAATCCCAAAGTAGAAAAAGTCAAAATCCGCTGCCGCGATAATTTCTGCTCCTGCAATTCTTTTTCTGTCGTTAATAACTGAATTTCGTTGTCTTTTTCTTTCACCCTAAATTGGGTTTGCATCGTAGAAATTTCTTCCTGATATAACATCTGATTCAATGAATCTTTTGCTACGAGCGACATCCTTAAAAATTCGTTGGCTTTTACTGGATTTCCCGATTTTTCGTAGGCTTCCGCCAAAATATCGGCAGACCCCTGTACTTTTTCCCAATCTTCATTTTCCCGAAAAACCGGTAAAGCAGAAGTTAAGTTTCCGATGGCTTTCTCCAATTTATTTTGTTTGGAATAAATTAATCCTAAATAATTCTGTGCCAATGCTTTTGCGTGATCACTATTGATTTGATTGGCATAATTCAAGGATATCAACGCTTGTTTTTCGGCGGATAAATAATCATTTTTCAAAATATAAATATCACTCAAATTTGCCGTGAAATAACTCAGATTTAACCAGTCCTCTAATTTCTCTAAAATTTGAATTGATTTTTTGGTATTGGAAATAGCAAGATCATATTTTTTTAATCTTTTTTCCGCTAATGCTTTATTATTCAACACGATGGCAATCATTCGCTGATTATCATCCATCAAATATAATTTTTCTGCTTTTTCGTAATATTCGATGCTTGAATTGAATTGTTCTTGTGCATAGTAAATCGCACCAATCGTTTGGTAAACACGTGCTTTTACATCATTGTTTTTCGCTTTTTCGGCAAATTGAAAAGCAAAATCAGCATCTTTCAACGCTTGCGAATAATTGTTGATTCGTCGTTGGTTATCGGCTTTGTTAAGATAAATCAATCCGATTCGTTTGGGATCGCCTACTTTTTTGGCGTACACCAAAGCAGAGTCCAGCAAAATCAACGTAGTATCAAACTTCCCTGAATTGGAATAAGCCACCGAGAGATTCAAAAAAGTCTGAGCAAGACCTTTGTCCCATTTTAATTTCCGGGCAAGTTCGATTCCGTTTTCTCCATAAGGAATCGCTTCTTCCGGATTGATGGTAGCCAAAGATCCGGTAATCCCACGAAAGAGATTGACCTTATTGGTGTCTTGTTTTGCGGTTTCTAATAAATTCTTTAACGAATCTACTTTGCTGTTTTGAGCAGAAGAAATGCTTCCAAGAAACAAAAATACAAAAGACCAAACGAAAGGAAATAGGTGTTTTTTCACTGGCAATTTTTACGAAATTATCTTAAAGCAAATTCAACGTTTGGTTTGAAAGGTTGAACCAAAATAAAGATTTATAATTTCTTAAACAAGTTATTAATTCGTGATAAGCAAAAAAAAATCATAATTATGTAAATTTCATTTGGACAATTAATTAAATCCAAATTCTTTTCAGTTTCTACTTTCTACTTTCTACATAATTTTATCTTTGCAAAAAATTTAATGAATGATTTTACCAATTCGGGCATACGGAGATACTGTTTTACGACAAAAAGCAACCAACATAGATAAGGACTATAAAAACCTAAATCCGTTGATTGAAAATATGTTTGAAACGATGGCAGATGCATACGGAGTTGGTCTGGCGGCACCCCAAATCGGGCTACCGATCCGTCTGTTTATTGTGGATTTAACACCTTTTTCGGAAGATGAAGAGTATGAAAACATTTCGGAAGAATTAAAATCATTTAAAAAAGTTTTTATCAATGCCCAAATCATTGAGAAAAAAGGCGAAGAATGGAAATTTAACGAAGGTTGTCTGAGCATTCCGGGTGTAAGAGAGGACGTTTCCCGACCGGAAACAATCGTTATCGAATATTTTGATGAAAATTGGAACAAACACAAAGAAGAATTTTCCGATATTCGTGCCCGCGTCATTCAGCACGAATATGACCATATCGAAGGTATTTTGTTTACCGACCATTTGTCGACCTTCAAGAAAAAATTAGTTCAGAATAAATTAAAAAGTATATCAAAAGGGAAAGTGAAAGCAGACTATAAGATGCAGTTTCCCAATTAATTGAAAATCTAAGAAAGAAGTATGGATTTAACGAAGATTATAGCGATTTCCGGAAAACCGGGATTGTACAAATTGATTTCTCAAGCAAAAGGAGGATTTATCGTAGAGGATTTGGAAAAAGGAAAGAAAACGTCAATTTCTGCACAAAATAACGTGAGTTTATTGGAAAACGTAGCGATTTATGGCGTTTCGGAAGAATATCCGTTGAAAGACGTTTTTACAAAAATCTACAACAAAGAAAACGGTGGAGCTTCCATCAACCATAAAGAATCAGGTGCAAATTTGCGCAAATACATGGAAGAAGTTTTGCCTGACTATGACGAATCAAGAGTGTATGATTCGGATTTGAAAAAATTGTTTCAATGGTACAATTTATTGCAATCCAAAGATTTGGTAACACCGGAACCTGAAGTAGAAGAAGCTCCTGCTGGTACAGAATCAGAAGAGGTTAAAGCAGAGGAAAAGCCAAAAAAGGCAAAGAAAACTGCTGCTCCGAAAGAAAGCGAAGAAAAAAAAGTGCCTAAAAAAACTGCTGCGAAAAAGAAAGAAGATTAATAAGAAATAAGTATCAGGACACAAGAAAATCTTGATTCTTGAGACTTACTACTTGATACAAGAAAGTGAACTCACGAGAAGAACAACTCAAAGCATTTAACCGCTTGCTGGACATCATGGATGATTTGCGTGAGAAATGTCCGTGGGATAAAAAACAAACACTGGAGTCGCTTCGTTACCTCACCATAGAAGAGATGTACGAACTTTCCGATGCGATTCTGGAAAACGATAAACAGGAAATCAAGAAGGAATTGGGCGACCTTTTCCTTCATTTGATTTTTTATTCGAAAATTGCTTCCGAAACCCAAGATTTTGATGTTGCCGATGTGCTGAATTCGATTTCTGAAAAATTGATTTATCGGCATCCGCATATTTATGGTGATGTAAATGTTGCGGACGAAGAGGAAGTCAAACGAAACTGGGAAAAACTCAAACTCAAAGAAGGAAAAAAATCCGTATTGGGAGGTGTTCCTAAATCGCTTCCGGCTATGGTAAAGGCTTTCCGGATTCAGGAAAAAGTAAAAGGTGTCGGATTTGAATTTGAAAATTCAGAAGATACCTGGGCAAAAGTTCAGGAAGAAATCAACGAATTTCAAACGGAAACCGATGCTTCCAAACGTGAACTGGAATTTGGCGATGTTTTGTTTTCACTGATTAATTATGCACGATTTACCGGAATAAATCCGGAAGATGCTTTGGAACGAACCAATAAAAAATTTATTTCACGATTTCAAAAAATCGAAGAATTAGCCAATTTACAAGGAAAAAATATAGCCGAACTTTCGCTGGAAGAACAAGATGAGCTTTGGGAAAAAGCGAAATTGAGTTAGAAAATGATTTGATTTAAAATCTTTTTCAAGCTACAACTCAAACCCC
>CALLXZ010000468.1 GCA_937875605.1 uncultured Moheibacter sp. | reverse complement strand
TTAATTCATCAAAAGCCATAAAAATATCGGCACCGATGTGTCGCTGGATTTCCATGGATTTTTCAGGCGTGAACATATGATAGGAGCCATCTATATGTGATTTAAACCGCACACCTTCTTCGGATTTTTTTCGGCTCGTCGCCAACGAATAAACTTGAAATCCACCGCTATCCGTCAAAATAGGTCTGTCCCAATTCATAAATTTGTGCAATCCACCTGCCTCATTCAGAATTCCTGTTCCCGGACGCAAATACAAATGATAGGTATTTCCCAAAATGATTTGGGCTTTTATATCGTCTTTCAATTCCCGTTGGTGAACTGATTTCACGCTTGCAACCGTTCCAACCGGCATAAAAATGGGGGTTTGGATGATTCCGTGTGCCGTGGTGATTTGTCCAGCTCTTGCTTTGGAATGTGGATCTTGTCCTTGGATTTCAAAATTCATCGTGCAAAGATATTTGAATTCTTAGAATGCTAAATCTTAAAATCGGGTTAAAACTATTCGATGGATAGTTTTGTCCGTTTAATTTGAATTATTTTTGCGAAAACACGATTTAAAATGGATTTAAAAAGGTTTGAATGGCTTTTGGATGAAGCGATAAAATTTGGAATTCAGATATTTCTGGCATTGGTCATTTTAGTAGTTGGATTTTGGTTGTCGTCTAAAATCAAAAACATCATCCGAAACCGTATGATCAAAAGGAATCTGGAAGCCTCCATTCGTGAATTCACACTTCCCATCATCAGCATATTACTAAAATTGATGGTTGTTTTATCCGCTATAAATGCTGTGGGAATTCAGATTACTTCCTTTGCCGCGATTTTGGCTGGTCTGGCAGCGGGTGTGGGTTTGTCGCTTCAGGGCAGTTTGTCTAATTTTGCGGGAGGTTTATTGATTATCATTTTCAAACCTTTTAAAGTGGGTGATTATATAGAAGCTTTAAGTCATTCAGGAACGGTTGAGTCCATCAGCATTTTATATACTACCATACTTAACGACCGACAGCAAGTGGTTACTTTACCCAATTCAAGTGTGCTGAATAATCCGGTTATCAATTATTCCATCAAAGAAAACCGTAGATTAGATTTAAAAATAGGATTATCTTACAATGAGGATATCGATAAAGCACAAGAGTTAATCCGGCAAATGCTTGAAAATGAGCCAACGGTTTTAAAAAATGAAGCCATTACTGTAGGAATTAGCGAGCTAACGGATACTCGTGTAAATTTTGTAGTTCGCGCATTTACGAAAAGAGCTGACTTTTGGGAAACAAATTATAAATTATTAAAAGAAATGAAACGGATTTTTGATGAAAACGACATTTCTATTTCTTCTCCGCCAGCGGATATCAAAATTATAAACGAAAAGAAAGACTAAATGAAAGGTAGAATTATAGGGTTGTTTTGCTTATTTGTTTTCCAAATCACATCGGCACAAATTTCAGATGGCGTAAAAAATTTATTGGAAAAGGATTTTTACAAAACTCAATTCACGGGATTTTATCTGTATGATCCCTCTTCCAAACAGGTTTTGGAAAATTACAACGGTGAAAAATATTTTACGCCGGCTTCCAACGTAAAGATTCTTTCGCTTTACAGCGCCATGAAAGTTTTGCCGGATTCCATTCCTGCACTTCGCTATCAGCGAAAAGACGGTAGTTTATACATAGAAGGTTTGGGTGATCCGACTTTTCTTCATCCGGAATTCAAATCGGTGTCAAAAGCATTGGACTTTCTGAAAAAAGAACCAGGCAATATCTACCTGCGCTGGGGAAAATTTGAAGGAACAAGAATGGGATTGGGATGGTCGTGGGAAGATTATGAAAAATATTATTCGGCAGAACGTAGCGAATTTCCACTTTACGGAAATATGGCAACGATCAAAAAAGGAAAGTCAGGTCCGTCAGCTTTTCCGTTGACATTGGCGGATTCGGTGGAATACGAGGAGAGTCTTTTCAGCCGGGATTTTTACGACAATAAATTTAAGATTGGCTCCCGAAACGGCGCTTCGACCAAAGTTCCTTTTGTAGTAAAAGATGAATTAATCCGCCAAATGCTTTCAGATGCCGTGGGAAAAGAAGTTTTTCTGACTGATCAGGATTTGTCTAAAAGCGCTAAAACCCTTTTCAGTATTCCTTCCGATTTGGTTTACAAACGGATGATGGAAGTGAGCGATAATTTTCTGGCAGAACAAATTTTGCTGATGGTTTCGGGTCAGGTCGCAAATTCGATGAGTTCGGAAAAGGCCATTCAATATATGAAATCCAAATATCTGAAAGGTTTTCCGCAAGATCCTGTTTGGGTAGATGGTTCGGGGCTTTCGAGGTATAATCTTTTTTCTCCACAGGATATGGTTTTTGTTTTGGATAAATTATATTCTGAATTTCCGGAAGAAAGATTGTTTAAAATATTTGCAATAGGAGGTAGAACCGGAACGCTGAAAGGAAATTATGGCGGATCTACACCTTATGTCTATGCCAAATCAGGGACGCTTTCCAATAATTATTGTTTAAGTGGTTATGTGAAAACAAAATCCGGAAAAACATTGGTTTTCAGCATTATGCATAATCATTTCCAAAAAGAAAATTGGCAGGTACGACAAGAAACTCAGAAATTATTGGAGTATGTGCGGGATAATTATTAGGATAGAATATGTGCGGTGGAAGATGGAAGTCTATACTATTTAATCTAATTTTTTGGCGTTGAAGTTAGTGGTTATTAGAATTGATTTTTGCGCTAACTTCGAAT
>CALLXZ010000467.1 GCA_937875605.1 uncultured Moheibacter sp. | reverse complement strand
ATCTGACCTTTTGCCGGCGCAAACTGACCATTTAAATTATTAGTTATCACCTGAATCGAATCCAATTGAGCAATTTCAATTTTATCCGAAATATTAAAACTCAACATGTAACGCAAATCGCCCACCGTGATCGACTGCTCGCTCGAACGCGTTTCGCCATTGATATCGGTAATGTCCGCAATCACGCGGTAAGTATAAGTTCTCGGTTCTTCTTTTCCTTTGGTCAAAGGATTTTTCTGGGCAGGTTTTGCATTGAATTTTATTTCAAATTTCCCATCAGAATCGGTGGTCGTTTCGCCTTGTGTGATTTCCTCTTCCGGCTCTCCGTAAGGAATGTAATTGCGTTTCCACCAAGGCCAGTACGGATAAATCGTCTGTCGGTAAACGCGGTAAACGACTTTTGCATTGTCAATATTCGCACCCGAATAAGCAATCGCTTTTCCTTTCGAAGTTACTTCTTCGTCAAGTTTGAAAGTGTCTTTTACATCTTCAAATTCGACTTCGAATTTCGGGCGTTTGTATTCTTCTACGCTGAAAGTATGAGTACTTCCATCATTACTTAAATCGTCTTCTAGAAAAAATTCCCCTGTAATTCCAGAAGTAGGCAAAACAAATTCTCCTGAAATAGAACCAAAATTATTAGTATTTAAAACTAAATTTGAAACTTCTTCTCCATTGGCATCGTATAAATAAATTCCAACTTCTTCATTTGGAATCACTTTTTTCTTTCCGTCTGCATTATCCCGATAAGCAATTGCTTTGAAATATACAGTTTGTCCGGGACGATAAATCGCGCGGTCTGTGAAGAATTTTGTATAAGTTTGGGCTTCTTTGTTTCTCTCTCGATTGTAATTATATGTGTAACTGTTGTATGAAACATCCTCACCTTGAATTTTGAAAGTATAATAACGGTAATTTGTGTTATTAGACTTTACAGTTGCAATTCCGTTTTCATTTGTGGTAACGGTTTCAAGGAGATTTAAATCTTTTCCCTTTTGTTCGTAAACTTCTACCTTTTTGTTGGCAGGTTTTCCGCTTTCTCTTTCTGTGACCAAGATTTCATCGTTTCTTGTCACAATCGAATAAGCCGAAACATTCACAAACTGATACTG
Source organism: uncultured Moheibacter sp. (assembly GCA_937875605.1). Lineage (GTDB taxonomy): Bacteria > Bacteroidota > Bacteroidia > Flavobacteriales > Weeksellaceae > Moheibacter. The sequence goes on along the minus strand of CALLXZ010000467.1, from coordinate 559 downwards.
CAAAAGGAAATCATCATTCACTTTGAAATCGGGATTATTAGAAGCCAAAACCAAATATTTCCCTGCTTTTAAAGATTCAAATTTAGCGGTAGTAGCATGCTGTTGGTAATCATCAAAAGATTTCAACTGCAATGAAAATTCTTTTTCCAATGGAAATTTAGAAATGATGTTGTTCAAAGCCTTTTGTTTATTAGCATCAGCCGCATTTTGAAATTCATTCATCACATTTTCCGCATCTTTGAATTTCAAAACTTTGAAATAAATTTTATCTAAATTTTTGTGTGAAACCGACATTGGATTTGTCTTTTCGGGCGCAACATAATTTTCAATCTGTAAGTTAAAATCAGGTTTTAGAATTTGTTTTTGTAGAATTTTACCGGATTCTACGATTTCAGATTTTGGATATTTTCCGCAAAATTTTCAGCAGCTTCATTTCCGCTTAAATTCAAATAATTCTGCGCCAAATCGTACAAAATATAACTGGAGTAATTTGTCGATGGATTTTTCTCTGAAAGTTGAATTAATTTCGCATTATAATCCAACGTAGTTTTATTTTGAT
>CALLXZ010000466.1 GCA_937875605.1 uncultured Moheibacter sp. | reverse complement strand
TAGAATTGTACTTTAATCACAGATGAAATTATTTTTTGAAAATATAACAGATGATACAAAGGTTCCGATGGATTTCCCATTGGAAGCGATTTTGGAACAAGCTTTCGAAATTTTTGAACAGTTACCTCAAGATGATGGAAGTACATTTGGAATAGTAAATGAGTCCAATATCGTAATTCAATTCAGTAAATACAACCGGTTTATGTGGCTCGTGGAAATTCCCGATGTCACCAAACACGGTGTTCATCAAGCAATCTGCAATCAAAATCAATGCATCCGCATCATCGAAGATTTATTTTCAGAAGCCGACGCGATGAATGTTGCCGAATTTAAATTTCACAGTTATCTTTAAAATTCTGCTTGTAGAAATTCGAAAGTCTAATATTATAAAACTAATTCCTGAAACAATCTCTCCAAAGTTGCCTCCAAATCATCTGTAAATCCGGGGTGCGGACGCGAAGTCTGAATACTGGAACTTCTCACCGCTGTCAACCAGCGGAAACGCGAAGGCATGTCCATCTGAGAAATAGGTCCGCCATTTTCGTCGCAAGTTGCAATCATTTCAAATGATCTGAGGTTGAGTTTTACTTGATCTTCGTCCAGTTCAGATTCGTAAGCGCGAAATTTTATTTCGTTGAAATGGGTTTTTATCAAAAGCTTTTTTGCGCCTTTGGAAAAAATCATAATTCCGGCGTTGATGAATTCTTCCCTTTCTACCTTTGGGAAAATCCTGATTACGGCGTATTCATATAAGATTTTGTCTTGCATTTTGGGCTTCTTTTATGAATATTTCTGAATTTTCTTTTCGTATCAACATGAATTCCGCATAGACTTTTCGCAAATCATCGGGCGATAAATCGTAATCGAAATTGAGCCATTCGTCCGGAATTAAATTGACCAAATCCTGAATGAATTTTTCATCAATCAATGGATTTAATTCCTCATCAACTTTCTCCAAATCATTGGCAAAAGGAAGTAAAACATGGTCTTTGATAAAACTGAACGGGCTTTTCGCCTGCGCTTCCCAATTGTCCCAACTGTGGTGGAAATAAAAACTGGAACCGTGGTCGATGAGCCATAATTCTTTGTGCCACATCAGCATATTGGTATTTCGGAAAGTGCGGTCAACATTGGTTATGAAGGCATCGAGCCAGATGATTTTTGAAGCCAATTCAGAATCGACTTTCATGACATTTGGGTCATAATTAATGGATCCAGACAGGAAATGCAAACCCAGATTTGTTCCCTGACTTGCCTGCAATAAATCCTGAATTTCCTCGTCGGCTTCTGTCATTCCAAAAGCTTTATCCACATTAAGGAAAACCAATTCCGGAACGAGAAATCCTAATCTGCGGGCGATTTCTCCACCCAAAAGTTCAGCAATCACCGATTTTTCTCGGTGGCCTGAACCTTTGAATTTGACAACATATTTAAAGC
>CALLXZ010000465.1 GCA_937875605.1 uncultured Moheibacter sp. | reverse complement strand
GGACAAAGCATCAGTATGCACGGAATTTTGGGTGTTACGATCGGAGCAATTTTAACTTGTTCGGAATTGATTGGAAGAAAATATTTGGTGGATAAAATCAATTCGGCTTATAAAAATTAATACAATTTTAAACTTTGAATCATCATGGGAAAGTTCAATTTGCCTCCCGTAGACCGAGTACGGGGAATCACGAAGGAAGAATTTGTAAAGAATTATTTAAAAAAGAAAAAACCTGTTTTAATAGAGGGTTTGACCGATGATTGGAACGACAAATGGCGTTTTGAGTACATCAAAGAAATTGCCGGCCATCAAGTCGTTCCACTTTACAACAACGAACCTACCAAAGGAAACAAAAGTTCCTACGAACCGGTGACGCACATGAAGATGGGCGAATACCTCGACAAACTCCAAAAAAATGAGCCAACGGATTTGCGGATTTTCTTCTATATGGTCAAAGACAATTTACCCCAATTGGAAAAGGATTTCGAATATCCGGACATCGGGATGAATTATTTCAAACGGATTCCGGCTTTGTTTTTCGGAGGAAGCAAGGCACATACCTTTATGCACTACGACATCGATTTGGGGGATAATCTGCACATTCACTTCGAAGGGCACAAACGTGTCTTATTGTTTGGTCCTGAACAAAATACCAATCTTTATAAAGTTCCGATGTCCATCTGTAACATTGAGAGCATCGATATGAATAATCCCGATTTTGATAAGTATCCGGCTCTAAAAAATGCGCAAGGATTTGAGGCCAATATGCAGCATGGTGATGCGCTTTACATTCCGGGCGAATGGTGGCATTACATTTCCTACGTAAACGGCGGATTTTCCATGTCATTACGTGCTTTGCCACAAGATCCAAGGCGTTTCCTAGGGATGATGTATAATATTTTCTTTATGCGTCATTTGGACAATTTCATCCGAAAAATCCGTGGTCAGAAATGGATTGATTATAAAGAAAATTGGGCATACCGAAAAGCACACCGGAAATTAGGAATCAAGTAAATTTCTCCCCTTTATTTAATTTCAAGTCACTTACAAATGCTTTGATCATCTGATCCTTCTCCATTGGGCAAATCAAAAGCGCTCTGCGTGTGTTAACCACGATATAGTTTTCCAGCCCGTCCACTACTATTGCTTTGTTTTGAGAAGTATAAATCAACGAATCGTTTGTATTATACGTTAAAATGTATTTTCCTTTCTTGAAATTGTTCCCTTCGTTTTTCTCCGAATTTTCATAAAGCGATTTCCATGTCCCCAAATCGGACCAGCCAAAAGAGGACGGGATAACATAAACGTTATCGGCTTTTTCTAAAATTCCTTTGTCAATAGAAATCATCTGAACAGTCGAATAAACTGATTTAATTTCTTTTTTTCCTTTTTCGGAATTCAACGGATTGTTGATTTTCTGAAAGGATTCGAACATTTCCGGAAGGTGTTGCTGAAATGAATTCAAAATAGTACTGGCTTTCCAAACAAATATTCCGGCATTCCATAGAAAATCGCCCGATTTAAATAAAACTTCTGCCAATTCCTCTCCGGGTTTTTCCGTAAAGGTTTTAACTTTTTTGATGTCAGATTTCGAATTCTCCAAAAACTGTATGTATCCGTATCCGGTATCGGGACGGGTTGGCTGGATACCCAATGTGATTAATTCTTCCTTCTTTTCACATTCGTCTAACGCCAATTGTAATTTTTCAATGAAAATATCTTCGTTTAAAATCAAGTGATCCGATGGGGCTACTACGATGTTTGCGTCAGGATTCAATTCCTGAATCAATTTTGCGGCATATAGATTACAAGGCGCGGTATTCATACCGCTTGGTTCCGCAATTATTTGATTTTCTGCCAATTCAGGAAGTTGTTGCAATGTCAGATCCACATATTCTTCCAACGTTATTACGTAAATTTGTTCTGTAGGAATAATTTTCTTCAACCGGTCAAACGTATTTTGTAAAAACGTACGTCCCGTTCCCAATATATCATGAAATTGTTTCGGATATTCTGTCGTACTGAGCGGCCAAAACCGGGAGCCAATGCCTCCCGCCATGATCACACCAAAGTAATTTTTGTTCATTCGCTAATTATTTCATCTACAATTGCTTGCCCATTTACCAAATACAGCCGCCCTGTATTCAGCTCTTTGCAAAGATACCGTATTTTTCGCTTTGAGCCACGTTGAAAAACCCTTTTTCCGATTCGGAATTTTTGATTCTCTCCTATATTTTCCACCAATTTTTCCCGTTGGTTTTCATCAACAAATAATTGCTGAAATAAATATTTATCGGCTCCTACACTTGCTCGGGGATTTCGAGCATGATTAAAAATACTTGACTTTGTTTTTTCCGAATAAATTTTTACGGACTCTAACAGCATATTTCCAAAGATTGTTTTCCATTCAACTCCATGCGATTTTGCTTTTGAGCCAAATAATTTATGGACTTTTAAGTGGGCTATTTCATGGGTAAGAACAAAGAAGAATGCTTCCGGGCTCAGCTCTCTGTCTATGGTAATTTGATGTTGTTTAAACGAATGGTTAAAGCGATAATCTCCTAATTTCGTCCGTCTGGAATTTTTAATTTTTATAAGGATGTGTACATCTTCCAACCATCGTTCCACATGAGGAAGTGCGGCTCTGGGAAGAAATTTTTCAAGAGACTCCAAATTCATCTGCGAAAGTTAAAAAAATTGGGATGAGAAAAAAAATCCTAATTTTGCACGGTATGTTAAAACTACTGGGATTTATAGGTGCGTACTTTTTGTTTCTCAAAAAAGTTTTTAAAAAACCGCAGGGAGCAAAGGTTTTTCGCAAACTCATCATGCGGGAGATTTATGATCTGGGGATGAGTTCTGTTGGTTTAGTTTCCTTTATTTCCCTATTTATGGGTGCGGTTACCGCTATCCAGATGGCTCAAAACTTTCAGGGAGCCGATATTCCTGTTCCGGATTATTACATCGCTTACGCAACAAAAGTCGTTTTAATCCTAGAGTTTTCTCCTACGATTATTTCCTTGATTTTAGCCGGAAAAGTAGGTTCCTACATTGCCTCCAGTATTGGAACCATGCGCGTAACGGAACAAATTGATGCATTGGATGTGATGGGCATCAACTCGCCATCTTTTTTGGTGATGCCCAAAATCATTGCGGCTGTTTTGTTCAATCCGATTTTGATCATGATCAGTATCGGGATGGGATTATTGGGTGGATATTTAATTGGAGAAGCTACTCAGATGTGGTCCCAATCGGATTATATAATCGGGCTTCAAATGCCTATGGCAACCCGTTTATTTATCTATACGTTTGTAAAAACCATTTGTTTTGCATTTGTAATCGCAACAGTTCCTGCCTATTACGGATACCATGTAAAAGGCGGATCGCTTGAAGTAGGTCGTTCCAGCACATCTGCGGTTGTATGGACTTCGGTTATTTTAATTATTCTGAATTTAGTATTAACCCAAACTATTTTGAGCTGATGATTGAAGTAAAAAACTTAAGAAAGCAGTTTGAAGATATAGAAGTGCTCAAAGGGATTTCTACGGTATTTGAAACCGGAAAAACCAATCTGATCATCGGTCAATCCGGTTCTGGAAAAACCGTTTTTCTAAAGTGTTTAACCGGATTAATTACGCCTACTTCCGGCGAAATTTTATTTGACGGAAGAGACACGACGAAATTTAGTTATGAAGAACGTCAAGCATTACGCGGCGAAATAGGAACCGTCTTTCAGGGAAGTGCTTTGTTTGACTCTATGACAGTTCTGGAAAATGTACGTTTCCCGTTGGAAATGTTCTCCAATCTTTCCATGAAAGAAATGAACGACCGTTCAGAAGAAGTTTTGACACGTGTGAATTTAACACCCGAATCTTTTAAAAAATTTCCATCTGAAATTTCCGGAGGGATGCAAAAGCGTGTGGCAATCGCAAGAGCCATCGTAAACAAGCCCAAATATTTGTTTGCTGACGAGCCGAATTCAGGACTCGATCCGAAAACCTCGATGGTCATCGACCAATTATTGCACGAATTAACAGCTGAATATAATACCACAACTATCATCAATACTCACGATATGAATTCCGTTATGGAAATCGGAGAAACCATCATTTTCCTTAAAAACGGAATACTCGAATGGTCGGGTGATAAAAATGAAATTCTTACGGCGGACAATGAAGCGGTCATTGATTTCGTTTATTCTTCAAAGCTCTTTACTAAATTAAGAGAAGTTCTTCTGGAAGAAAAAGCAAATTCGAAAAAATAAAATTAGAATTTAGAATATATGAAAAAGTTGTTTTTAGTAGGGTTTTCCCTATTTGCGATGAATAGTTTTGCGCAAAATGTAGATTTTGGTTTGAAGGCAGGTCTGGTTTTTAATGCAGACAAAGGTCTTTTCAAAACCATTGGTGAAACGTATGAAGAAAAAGGAAAAGGTTCGGTTGGTTTCCAAGGTGGAGCAATGGTAAGAATCAAAGCGGGTGGACTTTATGTTCAGCCAGAATTGCTTTACACCGCTTTCAAAAATGAATTTGAAGAAGGGGGAGAAAGCATTGATGTGAAAAAAAGCCGTTTGGATATTCCGGTAAACGTAGGAACTACTTTTGCGATGGGATTGGTTCAAATTCAGACAGGACCAGTGTTTTCCTTAAATTTCGAAGATACGATTGATTCAGACGGCATTAACTTTCCAGACCCGGAAGACCGCGACAAAATCGGTTTGGGCTGGCAAGTCGGAACGGGTGTAAACATTAAAAATTTAAACATCGATTTACGATATGAATTTGGTTTAGGAAAAAATGTAACCAAATATGTCATAAGTGAATTCGGTGAATTTCAGACAGAAAACCGTTCGAATATGTTGAATTTATCGGTTGGATATTTCTTTTAAATTGAAATAAACGAAAACAATTATCCCTCAATTTGTTAGAATAAATTTTGAGGGATTTTTATTTTTCACACGTATTTTTGGTTGAAATTCTAAAAAAACCTACTTTTGCACACTTGAAATTCAAATAAAAATGGCGAAAGGCAATAAAAAACAGGAATATACAACGGAAAAAGTTTTGGATAGCTTGAACGAAACCGCTTACAAAGCGGAAAATTTCTTCGAAAGACATTCCAAAATCATCATAGGCGTATTGGGTGCTTTGGCATTGATCGCCATCGGATATTTCGTTTATTTGAAAACCGTTTTGGAACCCAAATCGGAAAAAGCTTTTACGGAAATGGTTCAGGCGGATGAATATTTCAAACAAGACTCCGTTCTTTTGGCCTTGAAAGGAAGTCCGGGAAGTTTCCAAGGTTATGAGCAAATCGTTGAAAATTATGGTGGAACGAAGGGTGGGAACATCGCTCGTTACAAAGCTGGAATTGCTTATTACCGTTTAGGTGATTATGCTTCTGCTGTTTCCATGTTAGAGAAATTCACTTCGGATGATGAAATTTTAACGGCTCAGAAAAACGGAATGATCGGAAATGCATTGGTAGAATCCAAAAAAGAAAAGGAAGCACTTCCTTACTATGTAAAAGCGGCAGAAGGAACCAACATTGAGATTGTTCAAACCGAATATTACACGAAAGCCGGAAAATTAGCCATCCAATTAGGACAAGAGGCAGATGCTTTAAAATACTTCCAAACACTTGCAGATAAATATCCAAATGCAGGCGGTGGAGAAGTTGATAAATTTTTGGAAAGATTAAAATACGCAACAGGTGGCAACGGAAAATAAGAACCTGTCGGCTTACGATAAAACAAATTTACCCAATGCCGAAGCTTATCGTTTCGGCATTGTTGTTTCACAATGGAACAACCATATTACGCACAATCTTCAGAAGGGCGCAATCGATGCTTTAATTGATTTAGGGGCGAAAAAAGAAAATATTTTTAGCTACGAAGTTCCCGGAAGTTTTGAATTAATTTTTGGGGCAAGCCAACTTTGTAAAAAAGGAAAATTCGATGCGGTAATTGTGATTGGAAGCGTCATCCGTGGCGAAACCGCTCATTTTGATTACGTTTGTCAAGGCGTCACACAAGGCATCAAAGACCTCAACGTGCAACAAGATATTCCGGTCATTTTTTGTGTATTAACAGACGATAACGAACAGCAATCGCTGGATCGTTCCGGCGGAAAACATGGAAACAAAGGAACGGAAGCCGGCGTTACCGCTGTGATTATGGCGGAATTTGCAAAAAAATTCTAACTTCTAATATCTAACTTCTAACTTCTACATCTTACCTTTGTAAACTTATGGTCCCGACAGGAGATGTAATTCAATTATTGCCAGATCACGTAGCTAACCAGATCGCTGCAGGTGAAGTGGTTCAAAGACCCGCTTCGGTGGTAAAGGAATTGATAGAAAATGCAGTAGATGCGGGCGCAATAGAAATTGATCTCATCGTAAAAGATGCCGGAAGAACCTTGGTTCAGGTCATCGACAACGGATTAGGGATGAGCGTAACGGATTTGCGGCTGGCGTTTGAACGTCATGCCACCTCTAAAATCCGCACAACCGAAGATATTTTTCATATTCAAACCAAAGGTTTTCGAGGCGAAGCACTTGCTTCAATCGCTGCCGTTGCGCAAATTGATGCGCTGACCAAAAAGGAATTAGAAGAACTCGGAAACCGACTGATCATCGAAGGTGGAACGGTTCGGGATCAACTTCCCGTTACTTCGCCGAAAGGAACATCTATTTCAGTGAAAAACTTGTTTTATAATGTTCCGGCAAGACGTAATTTCCTGAAATCCAACCAAGTCGAATTTCGACACATTCAAGAAGAATTTTTACGGGTTGCGCTCGCTCATGAATCCATCGGATTTCGTTTTTTTCATAATGATTCCGAAGTTTATATTTTAAAACCGGGCAATTTACGCCAACGCATCGTTCAGATTTTCGGCCGGAAGATCGATGCGCAGTTGGTACCGATCTCAGAAGAAACCGATGTGGTAAAAATACACGGATTTGTCGGAAAACCCGAAAGTGCTAAAAAACAAAGAGGCGAACAGTATTTTTTTGTAAATCAACGTTTTATAAAAAGTAATTATCTTCATAAAGCGATAACCGATGCTTTTGAGAATTTGCTTCCATCCCAATACGTTCCCTCCTATTTTTTGAATTTGGAAATTGATCCGTCTAAAATTGATATCAACATCCATCCGACTAAAACAGAAATTAAATTTGAGGACGAATATGCCATTTATGCCGTTTTACGTTCCGCTGTAAAACACGCTTTGGGTCAATTTAACATCATGCCTTCATTGGATTTTGACCAAAATCCCGATTGGGCATTTATTCCCAGCAAACCAAAAAATGAACCTATACGAGTTCCGGAGATCAAAGTAGATCGGAATTATAATCCGTTTGAATCCAAACCCACCCAAAAGGAAATCGTTCCGACTCAAAATTTTTATCAGTCTTTTTCCGAATTCGAAATAGAAAATAACCATCCCAAAACACTTTTAAGCAAGGAAGAATTTGAAATTGGCGAATTGCAGGTGATTCAGTGGATGAACAAATATTTGGTTACGCAACACAAAGGCGAACTTCTGATCATCGACCAAAACCGTGCGCATCAATTGATTTTATTTCACAAGTTAACGCAATCCATCAGCGGAAATGCACTCAGTCAGAGACTTTTATTTCCGATTGAAATTTCCTTAAGTTCATCTGAAATTGAAATACTGAAAACGATCGAAATGGATTTGGTGAATTTTGGATTTGATGTGGATTTTCAAAAGGAAAATTTGTTAGTCAATGCTTTGCCAACCGATGTGGACACAGAAGAAATCCCTTCCATTTTTTCTGATTTTCTAAAGGATTTGGAATGGCATGGAAAAGTAGATTTCAACATTGAAATATCCAAAATCATCGCTAAAAATTCCGCTATCAAAAAAGGCGAACCTTTGCTTGCTGAACAAGCTCGACATTTGGCACAGCAATTGTTGCAACTGAGCGAACCCAATTTTTCACCTTATGGAAAACCTATTTTTATCCAACTTCCCGAAAGTGAAATCACAAAAAAATTAAGTTAGAAA
>CALLXZ010000464.1 GCA_937875605.1 uncultured Moheibacter sp. | reverse complement strand
TTTCTGGGGCCAACGGTTTATATGGATGTGAATGGTCAATACAAAGGTCTGGATCAGGAAATTCATACGGCAGATGGTTTTACGAATTATACAACTTTCTCAATTTGGGATACATACAGAGCGCTTCATCCGTTTTTTAATTTGGTTCAACCTTCGAGAAATAACGACATGATTAAATCGATGATGAAACATTACGATCAGATTTCACTGAAAATGTTGCCGATTTGGTCGCATTACGCCAACGATAATTGGTGTATGAGCGGCTATCACAGCGTTTCTGTGATTGCAGATGCGATTGTAAAAGGAAATTATGATGGTGACGCAAATGCATCTTTGGATGCTTGCATCGAAACGGCGAATAAGCGGTTTTATGAAGGAATTGGGGATTATATCGATTTGGGATATATTCCAGATGAACGAAACGGAACGTCTGTTTCCAACACGTTGGAATATGCGTATGATGATTGGGCAATTGCGCAGGCAGCGAATAAGTTAGGTCGAACGGATGTGTATGAAATCTTTATGAAACGTTCTGAAAATTGGAAAAATAATTTTGATCCATCCATTGGTTTTATGCGTCCGAAATTAGTAAATGGAACTTTTCGTGAGAATTTTGATATCAATGAAACGCATGGAATGGGCTTCATAGAAGGAAACAGCTGGAATTACAGTTTTTTTGTGCCGCATAATCCGGAAGGTTTAGTACAGGCGATGGGCGGGAAGAAAAAGTTCGCAGAAAAATTGAACACTTTGTTTACGATGCATTTGCCGGATGAATTTTTTGCGCACACAGAAGATATTTCCCGCGAAGGAATTTTGGGCGGATACGTTCATGGAAACGAACCGGCACATCATGTTGCGTATTTGTACAATTGGTCTTCCGAGCCATGGAAAACGCAGGAAACCGTTCGTCACATTCTGGAAATGCAATACAAACCTACTTCGGACGGATTGGGGGGAAATGATGATTGCGGGCAAATGAGTGCTTGGTATATTTTTTCGGCATTAGGGTTTTATCCGGTCGCGCCGGGAAGCGAAAACTATTCGTTGGGAAGCCTTCTTGTAGATGAAGCAAAAATTCAATTGGAGAATGGTAATGTTTTGAAAATTAATTCAATAAATAATTCGAAAGAAAATCTTTTTGTCCAAAAAGTTTTGTGGAACGGCAAAGAAATAAAGGATCATACAATTTTACATTCCGACATCATAAAAGGAGGTGAATTGGTTTTTTATATGAGCGATAAACCTACAAAGAAGTAATCCACCAAGTATTTCCAAACGGATCTTTCACTCCGCAAGTTCTGCCATAGTCCTTGTTTTCAAGATGCATGATGGTTTCAGCCCCGCATTGAATTGCAAGTTGGTAAACCGAATCTGCATTTGCCACGTAAACAAAAAGTCCTGAGTTGCTGACACTCCATATTTCGTTGGTTTGCCCCATCATGATAGTAGAATTTCCGATCTGAACTTCCGCATGCATGATTTGATTGTTTTGATCTAAATGCTCTGTAAGTATTTCAGCATCAAATACATTTTGAACAAACAAAAGAAATCCTCTCACATCGTTTAAAATGAGATAAGGCATCACGGATTGATGATTTTTTGGAATGTCCATTTTTAATTTCTTCAGACCAATTATTTCGCTTTTTTCATTTCAATGGTATTATAACCACCTGTAATTGAAGTC
>CALLXZ010000463.1 GCA_937875605.1 uncultured Moheibacter sp. | reverse complement strand
CGCTTGCCAATGATTATGACCGGCTTCATTTGGTCAATTTAGCCATCGAAGATTATCCACATTTACGAGCTTCCAACATCGAGTTTGGATTACCTCAACCATCTTATACAATTGATACACTGACTGTTTTAAAAGAAAAATATCCTGAACATGATTTTGCGTTGATCATGGGAATGGACAATTTGAAAGGTTTTCATAAATGGAAAAATCACAATCAGATTTTGAAGAATTATTCGGTGTATGTGTACCCAAGAATCGGTTATGACAGAGGCGAATGGGCAATAAATCCTAAATTTCAATTTGTAGATGCACCAATTATGGAAATTTCCTCGACTTTTATCCGAAAGGCGATCAAGGAAAAGAAAAATGTAAACCCGATGCTGCCCGATAAAGTTTGGGAATATTTAGATGGCAGTTCGATGTATAAATAAATCCTATCTTTAGCATTCAAATTGGGTTAGGTTTGACAGTTTATATTTTCAGAATTTTATTTGTATCATTTTTAGCGTTTTATGTGATTTGCCCCGTAAATGCCCAAGAAAAAGTCACTGAATTGCTGGACAGTCTTGCTGCGGAAAAAAAAGAAGAAAAAATTCTGAATTTACACCTGAAAATTGCTGATGAATTAAAATTTCAGGACAAATCCCGTACTTCTTATTACATCAATCTCGCAGAAAAAAATGCTAAAAAAATCAATTCAGATGAAATCTGGAAAGAGTTTTACGGTAAAGCATTTAGCATTTATTCGGATATGGATGCGCTTGATGCTGCGCTGAATTATTTGTTGAAAGAATATGATTATTATAAAAACACAGAAAGTTTAAAAAGATTTGAACTTGAAAATAAATTAGGAATTATCAATGCACGGCTTAACAATCCGGAAAAAGCATTGGTTTATTTCAAAAAAATCCTTCCTTATTATCAAAAAGAAAAAACATACGACCTCATAGGCAAAACCTACAACAACATTGGACTTTCCTATTTGAATTTGCAGAAAGAAGATTCGGCTTTGTTCTATTTTAGGAAAGGAATCACAGAGATCGAAAAAACATCCAATCTGGAAGTCAAAGTTCATCTGAAAACAAATTTAGCACGTTGTTATGCGATTCTAGGTCAAAATGATTTAGCTGAACAAAATTTTGAAGAAGCCACCCAGTTAATTTCTAATACTTCTAACGAAGGCATTCTCTGCTGGGTTCTTACGGAACGCGCAAAATTCTTTTACGATACCGAAAATACAGATCAAGCTATCGAATTTGCGTTAAAAGCAGAAAAATTAGAACCTTCGAAAAAAAACTTTATCTATGCAGAAATATTGAAGGTTCTCTCCCGAGCTTATTATAAAAAAGGAGACTATAAAAATTCCGCTTTCTATTTCAGAGAATTTGATCAGGTTAGAGACAACCTTAAAATAGAAGAAAAAGCGGTGAATGTTGAAAAACTGAAAATCGAATATGATTATAAAATTCGTGAACAACAAAATGAAATAGAGGAAACCCAAAAACGGACAAATCTCTTTTTGGCAATGGGAGGACTGGTAATTCTACTATTGGTTTTATTTATTTTTATGATGCGTTATAAAAACAGATTGATAAAAATCAAATTGGAAAACGAATTAAAAGAATTACGGGAGAAAGACCTAAAGTTAGAAATCGAACTTAAAAATAAAGAATTAGCCTCTAAAACCATTAAAGAAACAGAACAGAGTGAACTGATCAACATCGTCCAAAAGGACTTAAAAGAGATTCATTCAAAAACAATGCAATCCGAAACAAAACTCGCTTTAAACCAACTGGTTAATAAGATAAAATCCAATGCTTCTCAAAATAATTGGGAAGAATTTGAACTTCGTTTCTCTCATGTTTACGAATCTTTTTATGAAAAATTGAATAAATTTCATCCGAATTTAAGCCCCAACGATAAACGGATTTGTGCCCTTATCAAGTTAAATCTTACCACAAAAGAAATCGCCAACATTACCAAAACTTCTCTGAAATCTATTGAAAACAATCGCACAAGACTCCGAAAAAAATTAGGACTTACCAATAGCAAAGTAGATTTAACCACTTACCTTTCAAATTTATAATAAACTAATTATCAATTTTTTAATATTTAAATGAGTGGTATATGAGTGGTGCAAATAAGAGTGGTGAGCGTTAGAACAATGCTCCTAAATTTTGAAATATTTTTTTTAAATGTAAAATTTGGATTAAATATTTCGATTGACATGAAAAAATTTACCTTATTACTCACCACTATTGTTTCCGGAATTCTAATGGGACAGTGGACCGATGACTTTGACACCAATACATTAGTAGCAGCTGCTCCCACAGGAGACATTCAGTCTATAGGGACAAATGATGGCAAAACCTATATAATTTTTTGGGATGAATCAGATGGATATGAATTGAGAGTTCAGCTTTTAGACGTAGATGGAACTCAACTTTGGGGTTCAAATGGAATTTTGGCTAATGACACAGCAGACAATGGAACATGGACCGCTACGCGCTCACAAGCCGTAGATGCAGAAGGAAATTTATACATTGGTTTCACCGCAACTAATGATGGGAACGGATATGTAAATAAAATTTCTCCAACCGGAGAGCAACTATACGGTGCAAGCGGAATTGCAATTCCGGATGGTTGGGACATGAAACTATTACCACTTAGCGATGGCGGTGTCATAGCCGGATGGTCAGGTGGAGCAAACGGAACACTGATGCGGTATGATGCTTCAGGAACCGAAACTTGGGATGTGGCTTTATCGGTTACATCACCCGATTCTGGAAGACCGTTTACCGGAATTGGTGAATTAGCGGAATTGGCTGACGGTTCATTCGGACTTATTTTTCATACAAAAGGGACAAGCTGGAGTGTAGACTCCATTCCCTATGTTCAACGTTATACAGAAGAAGGCGAACCGGTTTGGGACACTGCCCTTCCGATTTCAACTTACACACTTATGAGTAACCGAAGATACCCAGTCATAAGTGACGGCAACACTTTGTATTTCGGGTATTTCGGCGCAAATGACTGGCAATTTGATTCTTTTTTACAACGAATCAATGAGGATGGAACTTTGCCATGGGGAGAAAACGGAGCAGATTTCGGAACGGATGATAATTTCATGGAAATGACTACCAGCATTGCGTATCAGGAAGGAACAGATCATATCTGGGCTGCTGCCACGATGACCAATTCAAATCAAAGTCAATACGGTGTTTCCGTTCAGAAATTCAACAAAGAAACCGGCGAACCAATGCTTGATTCTTTAGGCAAACAAGTATTCCCGGTAGATGAAAACAATTGGGTAAATGTGGGTGATTTACAATTGGCGCATGGAAATCCCTTGATTTTATTTTCAAATGACATTAGCAACGGGGTTAATCCCATTCAGTTAGGTGTGGTTTTATTGGATGATGAAGGAGAATTTGTCTGGGAAGAAGAATACAAAATGATTGCTACGAGTGAAGGAAACAAAGGACGTTTTGATTTTACAAAAAATGTGGATGGACAGAGTGTCGCCGTTTGGACAGAGCCGCGAGGTGGTATTTCCAAAGCGTATGCTCAAAATATCTTTATAGAAGATGAAACAGCAGGCATAAATGATTTACACACACAAATCTTTTCTATTTATCCTAATCCCACGACCGGGATTGTAAATATTCAGTCAAAAGAAGCCGTCGAAAAAGTAGAAGTATTTGCGTTGAGCGGACAAATGATTAAAACATTCAACAATACAAATACGCTGAATTTGAGCGACTTAAATAAAGGAACCTATTTAATTAAACTATATTCTAAATCTGGAGGATCTAAAACAATCAAATTGATTAGAAAATAATTATTTATTTTTTTAGAACTACTAGAAGCACCGGAATTCCTTCCGGTGTTTTTTTTATTTCATCATGACCTTTTTAGCAAAAGACTTTCCTTCCTGCGTTTTTACTTTTATGATCAAAATAGTTTCAGGAGTAAAAATTCTAAGTTCTTCTCTCTCTGAATTTAGATTTTGAGCCGATTTTAATAATTTACCCGATAAATCATACACTTCGATTTCCGACATTTTAAATCCATTGGTTTGAATTAAAAATCCACCTGTATTTTTCTGATAGTGAACATTCCAATTTGCCGAATCATTTTCCATATC
>CALLXZ010000462.1 GCA_937875605.1 uncultured Moheibacter sp. | reverse complement strand
TCTTATTCAGTTTACTAATTGGAACATCATACTATTTACAAGCGCAAAATGTAAACATTCCCGATGTGAATTTTAAAAACGCATTACTGGCACATGATCCTATAATTGACACCAACGGTGATGGCGAAATCTCACCAACGGAATCTTCTGTGGTTACCTATCTCTTTTTAGACAACAAAAATATTGCGGATATGACAGGAATTGAAGCTTTTACAAATTTAATGACCTTGGATTGTAGTGGTAATTTATTTACAACAATCGATTTTAGTCAAAATACCGAATTATCATCGATTTGGATGAACGGTGTTCCGTTGACGCAACTCAATCTTCAAGCCAACCCAAAGATAACTTCACTACAACTTTCAGGATTGCAATTGACTTCAATTAACCTTTCCCAAAATCCTCTTTTACATACAATTGACTTAGGTGCTAATGATTTGACTTATTTAGATTTCAGTCAAAATCCTGCGTTGCAAAATCTATATTGTAGTTCTAATTTGTTATATAGTTTAAACCTGAAAAATGGCAACAATGGAAATATAAGTATAATTGACACAAATGGAAATCCTAATTTAACATGCATAGAGGTGGATAATCCGGCTTGGTCAACTTCGAATTGGGTTGGTGGGAATTTTTGGTTTGATGCTGGAGTGCTATTTAATACTAATTGTTTTGATTTAACCTACGTTCCGGACGATAATTTTGAAGATTATTTAGAAGCAAACGGAATGGGAGATGGGATTCCCAATAATAATTATGTTTTTACTTCAAACATTAATAATGAAACTATGCTTACAATTCAAGGATTAGGAATTCAAGATTTGACCGGAATTGAAGATTTTGCCGCTTTGCAGTATTTAAATTGTAGTAATAATTTGATTTCGACAATTGATCTTTTTCAAAATCTAAATTTAACCGAATTGTTTTGTTCCAATAATTTGATAACCAGTATAAATGTAAGTCAAAATACGCCATTGTATTCCTTGGACTGCAATCATAATTTACTGACGAGTTTAGATGTAACGAATAATTCTAATTTGACTTTTTTAAGTTTTAGTTACAACGCACTGACTGATATTGATCTTACGCAACATACCTATCCGTTAGTTGTGCTGGAAGCAGATCATAACCGATTGGAAGGAACACTTGACATCAGCAATTGCCCTAATCTTCAGGTTTTTGACGCATCCAATCAAAGCCCAAATTGCCCAACTTGTTTTGCGCCAGCTGAACTCATTTCTGTCAACTTACAAAACGGTAATAATGCTGCTTTTACACAGATTAATTTAGGAGAAATCTCTACACTTAGATGTGTACAAGTAGATGATGCGGTTTGGGCTGAAGCCAATTGGACCGGTTCTGATTTCATTTTTGGTTCGGAAGTCGTTTTCAGCGAAAATTGTGAAAATATTCTTTTAACCGTAAACATTGACAGAAATGAAATCACAATGTATCCAAATCCCGTAAAAGACATTCTTAATTTCTCGGAAGAAGTGT
>CALLXZ010000461.1 GCA_937875605.1 uncultured Moheibacter sp. | reverse complement strand
CGTCTTTTTCATATTTAAATTTAGTAGCCAAACGGGTTTGTTCGCTTCCAAGCGAATTCAAAACATCTCCTTTGGAGTTCATTCTATCCACCAGATCATAGAAAATATCAAATCCTACTTGTTGGTATTCGTTTGGGGTCAAACAATAAATATCCAGAAATTTTTCCAGCGTGTTGCGCTCGCCTGCTCCGTAAACATTGACCAAACGAATGGTGCTGAAAGAGAAACCTATGTTTTTCAACGCTGCTATGTTTTCTTTGTTTTTATCATTATAGATATCATACGCCGAGACAAATTTCACACCGTAAGCCTGAAGGTTTTCAGCATCCATCGTCTTGATTTTGTTCACATAAGCATTTCCAAGTGTATGATTGTCCGAAACCAAAACCGTAATAATCGGTGTGAAATATTCTTTTTTCACGATCGTTCCGTCGGTTAATTTTTCATCCAATGTTTCGGATTTCTGAACCAATTTATTAACCTCTTTTGTGATGATGATATCTGCACCGGAAACTTTATTTTTCAAATTATTCGAGACATAATCAGCCAGTGACTGATGACGTTCATCGGTCAGAATCTGAATTTGTTGTCCTTTGTAATTTTCTTTAATTTCGTCTATGATAGCATCAGCAATCGCTTCATCAGAAGGCGTGGAAATGATTACATTGTCAAAATCTTTTAAATCATCCGAATTACTCAACGGAGAAACCAATGCGATTCCGGAACCGTTCAGCATGGTCGCCATCGATTTAAAATTCGAAGCAAAAAGAGGTCCTACGACCAAATCAAATTTGGAGAAATCGGTTTCCGAAACAAGTTTTTCGAGGGAAGCCGCCTGATTTTCTGAGTCCAAAACCTTCAGGTTGATTTGTTTTCCTTTTCTTGCCAATGAATCCAAAGCCATTTTTGCTCCGATTAAAATATCAGTCGAAATGTTTTTTTCCTGTTCTTTTCCTTGCGAAGCATTCAGATGAAACGGAAGAATCAGCGCAACGTTGATTTCGTTATCATCTATCCGTTTGATTTTTCCCGGTGCTTTGATGATGTTCGCTCCATCCTGCAACGGTATTCTTAAAGTCATTCCGGTTTTCAGTCCATCGTTTAATTCCGGATTATGTTTCATCAAATCGGCAAATGAAACTTTGTATAATTTTGTGATGGAATAAACCGTTTCACCCGCTTTCACTTTATGTTCGATAAAGCCATCCTGAATGACGGCAGTTGATTTTCCTTTTTTCGGAATCTGGATATACGAACCTACTTTCAAACCTTCTGATTGAACGGAAGGATTGGCGATGTAAAATTCATCTTCTGAAACACCGAATTGTTTCGTAAGTGAGAAAACCGTTTCGCCTCTTTGTACTTTGTGCATTCCTTCCGGAACGATTTCTTCCTGTCCGTTGGTGGATTTTTTCTTTGGAATACGGATGATGTCACCTGCTTTTAATCCTTGTTCCAACTGAGGATTCAGACTTTTCAGCGCATCTTCTGAAATTCCGTATTCTTTGGTGAGCGAATAAAGCGTTTGTTTAGCTTTAACGGTGTGGTAGATATAATTTGCATCTTCTTTCGGGATGACAACTTCTGTTGTAGGAACCGAAGCATTGTTTTTGGGATCAACTTCCGTTATGACCGGTTTGATAGAGCCATCACTTTTTCCGGGAATGACCAAAACATCACCGATTTGTAGCGAACGTTCTCCCAAAAAAGGATTTGCTTTGGAAAGCGCTTCTTGCGAAACGCCGTATTGTTTGGAAATGCCGTAAATGGTTTCTTTTGGCTGTACCGTGTGTTTTTTTTCTTGTGCAAACAAAATGCTCGCCATCATCAAAAACACAAATGCCCCAATCGCTTTTCTCATGAATTCAAAATTTAGAAACAAAAATACAATTCTTTAGGTTAAGGTAATGTTTTTATCGTAAAATGAAATTCAATGGGTTGAATTTCACTGTAAATTTCTTCTGTAAATTGGGTGCCGTATTCCAGCCAGAATTCGGAAAAATTCTGAATTCTTTCCTGCAAATTTCCATTCGGGAAAATTTCGGCATAGAGTTTTTCAATCCGTTCCACGCGTTCGGATTGTTTTCTTTTTTCCGCTTTTAAAAGCCGTTTTTTCATTTTTTCCAATCCTTTTAATTGTTTGGTTCTTTGCGCGAGAACCATTTTGGAAAAACTGATGTCGGTTTGGACGGCTTTGGTTTCCAATTCGTCAAATATTTTTTCCAATTGATTTTCATAAGATTTGAAATCAACTTTCACTTCGCTGTGATGTTGTATATTCCGGTTGACTAATTCATACAAAGGCAAAAACAACTCTTCGTACGAAATGTCTAATTTTTCCAGTTTTGAATGTTGTTTTTTCTTCAGAAACAAAAGTGAATTCCGAACGGAAAGAATCGGAAATAATACATTCTGTGCATCAAAAAATGCTTTTAGTTGTAACCAATACGCAATTTCGCCGCTTCCGCCTATGTAACAAATATTAGGCAAAACGGTTTCCTGATAAAGCGGACGTAAAATCACATTTGGACTGAATTTCTCGGGATTTGAATTTAGTTCGGAAAGGATTTCTTCTTCTGTAAATTGAATGTTTGAATTCAATACCTTAAACCTTTCATTTTCCCAAACAATTCGTTCGCGGATCGTTCCGTCACCCAAATAAAATAAATTGATTTCACGCGGATGAACCTGTAACGGATAATTATTTTCGGTTAATTTCTCATTTGTTTTTTCAACCAAATCGAAAGCGGTATTTTTCAACAAATCTTCCTGAAATGCCGGAACCATCAGTTGTTTCAAATCCTTATCATCTCCGTCGATCATCAATAATCCCATTTCTCCAAAGAGTTGATGAACTAACTTTTGAGTAGCCTCTGTTAAATTCGAAGCATTTAAATACGAATTTTCAATCAGAGATTTCAGCGAATCTGCATTTTGAGAATTGGGAAGTTGGGCGAAAAAATGCTCAAAAACAGTAGAAATCCCTTCTAAATCCAATTTCCCAACCGCTCCTTTTTCGTTTCTATTCCATACAAATTTTCGGTTTTGGAAATAAAAATGGTTGATTTCATCAAAATCATGATCTTCCGTCGCCATCCAGAAAACAGGAATAAAATTCCATTCCGGATGTTTTTGATTCATTTCCTCACAACACTTTAAAACCTGAAGTATTTTATGGAAAAAGTACAAAGGACCTGTGAGTAAATTCAGTTGATGCCCGGTGGTGATGGTGACGCTGTTGGAAAGTTTGAATTTTTCCAGATTTTCGATTTGTTTTGGATTTAAATCTAATCGGGATAATTGATTCTTTAAAACCTTATACGTTGTTTCCCGATGGGAGAATTGGTTTAGTTTTTCTTTTGCCTGCGAAATCAATGAAGATTCAGACGGAAATTGATTGTATAAGTAGGCAGTTTTTTCCGATTGACTTAGATAATCTCGGATCAATGAAGAAAATTTCCCGTAGTGTTCAGCATCCCAAAATACCGTTTTTGCTAACTCCAAAAGCGAATGTTTAAAAAATTGAATTGTACGACAAATCTACAAAGATGAAACCATTTTGATCGGGAAAATATTTTGTTTGTTTAATTGGTTCATTCTGATTAAATTAGTTAACTATTTAATTTAAAAAACACACAGAAATGGGATTAGGTTCATTTTTTAAAAATTTATTTGGCGGTTCCAATGAAAAATCCGCAGAAGTTAAACAAGATTTGAAAGACGCCGGACACAAAGTGGCGGAGGAAACAAAAGAAGTCGCAGCCGCAATGAAAGAAAAGGCAAATGAAGTTTGGCAAGACACGAAAGAAGCGGCTGAAACTGCTAAAGAAAAGGCTTCTGAAGCTTGGGGCAATTTAAAAGACAAAGCAGATGAAGTCTGGGAAGATACCAAAGATGCGGCAGATAACTTAAAGGACAAGGCAAAAGAGACATTTGATGATGCAAAAGAAGCGGTTTCCGGAGCAGCGGACAAAGCAGAAGATAAAATGGATCAAGCAGCAGATGATGTCAAAGATTCTGCCCGGAATTTAGCAGAGAAAGCGGAAGAAAAATGGGAAGAAACCAAAGAAGCCGTAAATGAAAAAGTTCAGGAAGCCGAAGTGAAAGCTGAGGAAATTTCAGAAGAAATCAGTGATAAGGCAGATAAAGTAATTGCTGCGACAGAAGAAAAAGTTGCAGAAGTAAAAGAATCTGTTTCGGAATCCATTTCCAAATTGGATGAAGAAGTGGACTATTTGACACAGAAAGCGGAAGATAAAATCAAAGATATAGAGGAGGGTTTGAATGATTGATCTCGAGGGAAATTAAAATAATTCAAAACCGTTGAAAAGCGGTTTTTTATAAATCAAGTTGAGAAAATATCAGGATTTATTCAGGAAAAAGGAGAATTCCGTTCCTTGTTGAGAAACGCTTTTCACTTGTATTTTTTCACCGTGAGCCTCTAAAATATGTTTGACGATGGAAAGTCCTAAACCGGAACCGCCATGCGTACGGCTCCGGCTTTTATCGATCCGATAAAAACGTTCAAAAATCCGTTCCAGATGTTCGGGTTTGATTCCGATTCCATTGTCTTTAACCGTTATCTTCACTTTGTTTGCAAGGGTTTGAAATGAAACAATGACATCTGTATTTTCTTTGGCAGAATGGTTGATCGCATTTACGATGAGATTAGTCAAAACCTGTTCGATTCGTTCGATATCGCCTATAACACGGATCGGAATATCAATCGGATTTTCAATTTTTAAGGTAACCTGATTATTTTGGGCTTTTATTTCGAGTAAATCAAAAATATCTTTTGTCAGGGCAATGATGTTAAAAGGTTTCTGTTCCAATTTTAAATTCCCTGATTCCAATTCGGTTATCATATCCAAATCTTTGACGATGTAGGTCAGTCGTTCCACCGACTTATTAATTCGATTCAAATATTTATCACGTATGGATTCATCTTCCACTCCGCCTTCAATTAGCGTGAGCAAATAACCCTGAATGGAAAAAAGCGGTGTTTTCAGTTCGTGCGAAACATTTCCGAGGAATTCCCGACGGTAATTTTCCCGTTCGGTCAGAAGGTCGATTTCTTTTGATTTTACATCCGTCAGAGAAGAAATCTGTTCCGAAAGTCCTTCAAAATCTTTTGCTGCATTTTGCGAATTCAAATCCGGAACTAAATCGTATAAATGCGAAATGTTTAATTTAGAAAAAGAACGAAATGCAGTTCCCAAAATAATGAAAATGACCAATGTAGGAATAAGAAACGCCAACACAAATCCGGACCAGAACAAATATTTAGAACCCCAATCAATCAAAGGGAAATCAAAGAAATAAGAGGATAATAATCCCGATAGCAACCAAATGATGATTCCACCAATTACAGCATATAGAAATGAATTGAACCAACGATTAGGCGTAGCCATGCAAAAATTTAAGCGTTTAGTTTATAGCCGACTCCTTTTATGGTCGAAAGACGGTCGTTTCCAAATTTTTCGCGAAGTTTCCGAACGTGAACATCGATGGTTCTTCCACCCACTACAACTTCATTTCCCCAGACTTTTTCCAGAATTTCATCACGTTTGAATACCCTTTTAGGGTTGGAAGCCAGAAGCGCAATTAACTCAAATTCTTTGCGGGGAAGCATAAATTCCTCTCCGTTAAAAGTGACTTTGTAGGTTTCGCGGTCGATGATGAAATCATCTAATTCTATGAATTGTTGTTTTTCTTCGGTCGATTTTAAACGAAGCAAAGCTTTGATTTTGCTCATGAGCACTTTTGGTTTCACCGGTTTGGTGATGTAATCATCAGCACCGGCTTCATAACCTGCCAGTTGGGAAAATTCTTCTGTACGAGCCGTTAAAAACACGATCAAAGTTTTCTTTAAAGCATCGACTTTTCGGATTTCCGTACAAGCTTCGATCCCGTCCATTTCAGGCATCATGATGTCCAGCAAGATCAAATCAGGCTTTTCGACTTTTGCCTTTTTAATTCCTTCCAGTCCGTTGGAAGCTGTTGCCACTTCGTAACCTTCTTTGATTAAATTATAGGATAAAAACTCTAAGATGTCCGGTTCATCATCTACCAAAAGTATTTTAATCTTTTTCATCTGTTCTTTGTTTATTGTAATTCAATTTAGAAATCGAATTTGTCTGGAAAAATTTCGATAGATATCCACATAACTTTCATGAATTTATATAAATTAAAGATGTGTAAATCCGGAGTGCAAAGTTAAGCCAAAATTAGTATATAGAGCAGGAAACATTTTGTTTAACAAAGATTTAAAGTTGATTTAAACTTCATAACAATTTGGTAAAATAAATTTAAACTTCATGAAAAATAGAATTTATGAAAGCTTCTGTTCTTTGCAAAGAATTTTGAAGACAAAAAATGTACAAACTAATTTTTACCCTTTTGCTTTTAACAGGTAGTATACTGAAAGCACAATCTACAGGGATTATTTATGGAAATGTAAAGGACGATTCCGGATCCGGAATAGCTACAGCAGATGTGTTTATAGACGGAACGCTTTTTTCCGCATTTACAGATGAAAACGGAACTTATGAAATGGAAGTAGATCCGGGAACCTATGAGGTGATCATCACAGCGGTAGGATTTGAAGAGCTAACGCAGACGATGACTGTAAACGATGGTCAACGTGTGGAGTTTTCAACTTCGCTTAAACCTTCGTCCGAATCGACTACTCAATTATCAGAAGCGGTGGTAATCGGGGAGGTCAATAAATCGACGGAATCTTCGCTTCTAAATGAGCAACGAAAATCGATTGAAATGAAGCAGGCAATTGGAGCCCAGGAGTTGTCAAGGAAAGGAGTGAGCGATGTTGCTACAGCAGTTACAAAAACAACGGGAGTTTCAAAACAAGAAGGAGTAAAGAACGTATTTGTAAGAGGTCTTGGAGATCGGTATAATTCAACTTCCTTAAATGGATTGCCGTTACCGTCTGAAGATCCCGAATATAAAAATATTTCATTGGAATTTTTCACGACAGACATTATCCAGAATATTAATATCAATAAAACTTTTGGTTCGGATTTATATGGTGATGTAGCCGGGGCGAATATCGACATCGTTTCTAAAGAGTTAGAGAGAAAAGGAGTGTTTTCCATATTTACTGGGAACGGATACAATACAAATTTATCCGGAAATACATTGTCAGTGGCTGATGGCCATAATTATTTCGGATATCCGGAAAATGGTATTGATATTCCGATTTCCGATTTGCAGACATATGGATTTGAAACGGATTTTAAACCCGGACAAAGACGTCATCCCTTCAATACTAATTTTGGGCTTTATGGAGGCGGAAGATTTAAGTTTGGAGAAAAAAGTTCATTGTCTTTGTTTGGAGTTGCATTAAATAATAGTGATTTCTATTTTCAGGAAGGAATTGTTAGACAAGTTAATTCTGAAGGAGGAATCAGACAAGATATGAAAGTGCAGAAATCGGAGTATTCTGTCACACAAACCCTTATGGGAAATATAAAATATAAGTTCGGAAACGGAAGAAGTATAGCCGTTAATTCATTGTATATTCATGATAACCAACAGTCAGTTGGGGATTATAATGGATATACCACAAGGGTTAATGATAACGATTTCGCAACCAATTCTTTTATAAGAAGACAACAAATGAATAGTAATAATTTGTTTGTAAATCAATTATTGGCCGAATATAAATTCTCAAATAAACTTGATGCTAATTTAGGAGTTGGATACAATATGGTGAGAGGTTCAGAACCTGACCGAAAAACCAATTCGTATGATTATGATTATAATGGTAATAACGGATATGTTATCGGAACCAATTCGGCGGCATTAAATAACCGCTTCTTTTCGACATTAGAAGAAGATGATATCACAGGAAGATTAGAGTTGAATTACAGGTTCAATCCAGAAAGTGAATTGGTAAAAGTATTGACTTTAGGAGGTGATTTCAGAAATACGGAAAGAACATTTGAGTACACACAATTTAATTTCCATTTCAATACACCCATTCCGGTGGATATAAATAATCCGGATTTGTTGTTTAATCAAACATATTTAACCTTAGGAAGACAAAACGGAGGTTTTGATTTGGTTACAGGT
This sequence comes from uncultured Moheibacter sp., assembly GCA_937875605.1. GTDB lineage: Bacteria > Bacteroidota > Bacteroidia > Flavobacteriales > Weeksellaceae > Moheibacter. The sequence continues at coordinate 1,009 of CALLXZ010000461.1, read as the reverse complement.
AGAGGTAGAGGAGATAATGCGCTTGACCCATTCTACTATTTGGGAGAGAGAAATATTTACGCAGGATACGCTCAATTGATTTTTCCATTTACTTCTAAATTTACGGCATTACTCGGAGCTCGATTTGAGGCAGTAGAGCAAACCGTAAATTGGGATACCAACTTATCGAGCAGCGTAAATGATTTGACAGTACCTGAAGGGAAAATAGAGGATTCATATTTTTTACCAAGCTTAAATCTAAAATATTCTTTTAACGATGACAACGTTTTGAGATTGGCAGCAAGTCAAACTTATACATTACCTCAGTTCAAAGAAGTTGCGCTGTTTCTTTATGAAGATGTAAACTTCTCCAGCTTTGGAAATCCATATTTGGAGGCAGCGACCAGCTTAAATTTTGATTTGAAGTATGATTGGTACTTATCCAGAAAAGGAGAAATATTATCAATAGGAGGATTTTATAAATTAATTCAAAATCCAATTAACCGAATCCGCGTTGCATCTGCGGCAAATGAACTTTCGTATGTTAATACAGGTGATGCGTTTGCTACCGGTGTAGAAATTGAAGCGAGAAAAAACATTTTTCAAAGAGATGGTGAAATTAACAAACAGAACCTTTCATTTGGGTTAAATGTATCGTATTTATATACGGAACAGAAACTGGAAGACACGGATAAGGATAGACTTACGGTGTTGTTTACCAATGAGAAAGACCAATTAGAAGGAGCTTCGCCACTATTAATTAATTCAGATTTGAGCTATAATCTATCGGGAGATAGAGTTGATTTTACAACTACAGCTGTATTTAATTATTTCTATGATAAGATTTTTTCCATCGGGACTTCAGAAAATGAAAATATCGTAGAAAAAAGCATTCCGACATTGGATTTTGTAAATAAAATTCAATTTAAGAAAAGTGGAATAGGATTGAGTTTATCCGTAAGAAACATTTTGGATCCTGACTTTGAACTTACACAGGAGACAAATGTTAATGGACAAAAAACCGATACTT
>CALLXZ010000460.1 GCA_937875605.1 uncultured Moheibacter sp. | reverse complement strand
CAAATCCTTTGGGAGCAGTTTTTAGTTCTTCTCCTTGTAGATTTCCCCAAGCAGTAACTAGTTTTTTGTTTTGAACAATTTTGGAAAATCGCTCACCTTCTAATTCGATTTCTTTTCGGATTCTTGCTAAATCGTCTTTTTCAGGATTCCAGAATCCGGTTGCCAGAAAAGAATTTTCTGGTTCGAAATGGATATAATATCCGCCTCTAAGTTCCGGCTTTCTTCTCGTAAAGCCGGCTGCAAAATGAGTTTTATAAGGAGTTTTATCATTTGAAAAACGGACATCGCGGTAAATGCGGAACATTTTCATATCGGAGATATCATCAAACGACTGCATTTTCATCTCTACATTCTGAAAAATTTTTTTGGCAAAATCCTGGTGTTTTTTAAACTCAGTTTTATGTTCTTCGAACCATTCCCGGTTGTTGTTCTTTTTTAATTGTTCTAAGATTTGAAAGGATTCTTTCCAGGTTGATTCAGACATTTTAAAGGTTTTAAAAATGATCTTTCAAAGATAGGTCTTTGAGGTCATATTTTTGAAGTCGGGACATTAGTTTCTACTATTTCTTTCTAATTTCTGAATGGCTTCGATCAAAATTTCTTTCTCAACTTCTGCTACTTTTCGCTGTAAGTCTTCCACCTGATCTCCTTTTTCTATTTTGAACTCTCCTTGCAGGATGATTTCGCCTTCGTCTACTCCGGCAGTTACATAGTGAACCGTCGCACCGGAAGTCGCATCACCTGACTCTAAAACGGCTTTGTGTACTTTAGCACCATACATTCCTTTTCCGCCAAATTTTGGCAATAAAGCCGGATGGACATTGATCATTTTCCCTTTCCATTTTTCCGTGAATTCTGGTGTGAGGATTGACAAAAATCCTGCTAAAACGATCAAATCTACATTTTCTCCTTCCAAATTATGGTCGGCATCTTCGGAAAATGTTTTTCGGTCTTCCAATAAATAGGTAGAAATATCCACGTCTAAGGCACGCTCTACGGCATAACAATCCCGGTCTGCCATAACCATCGCAATTTCTGTGTTTTCCAATGTCCCGTCCTGAACGGCATCGATGATATTTTGTAAATTGGTTCCGCCACCGGAAACGAATATGGCTATTTTCATAAAGCAAAAGTAAAATCTCAAAAATCACCCTTTCTGAGTGGAACAAATATAGGGATTAGATTTCTGAGTTTTGATTTTTATGCATTATGCCCTATTTATTCATCTAAAATTTCTTTATACTTCATTGCAGGATTTTAAAAAATTGAAAATTTTGTGCTACTAAATTCGTCAACTCACTTCAAGTACCTGATAGGTTTGCTTATTTATGAAAAAAGAATCTTCAACTTTTTTACCCATTAATTCGTTAGCCAAAGGCGTCTGCTCCGAAATACTTATGAATTTCTCACCGTCCAGTTGAAACTCTCCAAGGCTGGTGATGATGATGAAATTGCCAAAAGTGGTTTTCACGATGCTGCCTGTTTTGATGGTTTCGGATGGGTTTTCCGTGAGCTTTTTTACCTGAATCTGGTGTTCCTGAAAAACGACAAGTTGCCGCTGGATCTGCATAATTTCCTGCTGGAGCATTTCGCATGAAGTTTCGTATTTGTCGCCCATGCTGCTTTTAGTTTCGGTATTGGAACTTCGCAGATCATCGATCAATGCCTGAAAATGCTGAATCTTTTCTTCGGTAATTTGATGGAGTTGAGCGATGATGGCTTTTCGGTCTGTCATACATTGATTTCCGATAAATTTAAAATATTTATTTGAAATCTGTAATTAACGACATTTTTTGTCGCTTCGAATTTTTACATTTGGAAAACAAAACAGCGAATTTTGAATCCCGATGTTTGTGGGACGAACTTCGATAAAGCTAAAAAAATGTCCAAACAAGAATCACTGGCACGCCACCGAATCATCATTCAGAAACTCCGAACCAGAGCGGCTTCATTTGAAGAAATACTTGATAAGCTGGAGTCCGAATCTGAATTACTGGAAATGAACTTTGAAATTTCCAAACGGACTTTTCAGCGGGATTTGAAAGAAATCGAAACACTTTACGGCATCGAAATTAAATTCAACCGTTCGCAAAAAGTCTATTTCATAAGCGAAGACAGTCACGACGAATATTCCGAACGGATGTTTGAGGCGCTTGATATTTTTCAGGTGTTGAATCTGAATCAATCGCTTTCGGATTTTATCCAGTTTGATACGCGCAAACCGGAAGGAACCGAACACCTCAGTGGTCTTTTGTATGCCATCCAAAACCGTTTTCAGGTTCAGTTCCGTTATCAGAAATTCTGGTCAGACGAAGTGGAAGTCCGTACGTTTGAGCCGTATCTTTTGAAAGAATTCCGAAAAAGATGGTACGTTTTCGGATTTGATCTGGACAAAAAGGAATTCCGGACTTTTGGATTGGACCGGTTGTTTGCGCTTAACATTACCCAAATTAAATTTCAGTTCCCCCAAAAAATTAATCCGAAAGAACATTTCCGTGATTGTTTCGGAATCGTGGGACCCAACGATGAAAAACCGGTAGAAATTCGTTTGAAATTTACCCATAACCAAGGTAATTACATCCGCACGATGCCGCTTCATCATTCACAACAAATTCTCGAAGAAAAAAAACAAGGCGAAATGATCGTACAGCTGAAACTGGTTCCCACGTATGATTTTGTTATGGAAATCCTTTCGCACGGGGAAATGGCTCAGGTAATTCAACCCAAAAAATTAGCCGATGAAATCCAAAACCGATTTGCAAAAGCATTGAAATCGTATGAATAAGAAAATCTTCGAATATGAAAAATGTGGATTTACGAATAATCGAATTTGATTTCTATAAAAAATCCATTAACTTCACTTCAAATTACGCAGGAATATTTTTGATTTGATTGCTTATTTTCATTCACAAACTAAATTTCAGTATATGAAAAAACTTTTGTTACTACTGGTGGCTTCCCTCACCTTTTTAAGCTGCAAAACCTCTGTAAAAGAAAGATGGGATTACTTCCCGGACAAAGTTGCGCTTTCAGAATACAACCATCTCGAGTTTATAAAAGTTAAAAACGGAAAGACCGTTGTGGTTCAGCTGGAAGAAAATCCTTCTACGGGTTATTCCTGGAAAACAGAAACTCAGCAGGAATGCACAGTGAAGTTAACGGATGCCGGACACAAACAAAATGAAGCACCGGAAGGAATAGTGGGAGTTGGAGGAATCAGAACATACGAAGTCAAGGGTGAAAATAATGGGGTCTGTCTGGTGGAATTCAGAAATATCCCACCGGGAAGCAACGAACCAGCTGAGAAAAAAGCCATCTATTTTATAGTCGAATAAATTTAACTTAGATAAAGTTTCAAAGTCCGGTCTTCCGGACTTTTTTAATTTCTATTTAAAAATATGAGCGACTGTTTGATGTCATCGTAACTAACCTCTTTATTCAGAAAAGCATAGATTTCGGATAATGATAATTTCTCTTCATCCGTTTGGCTTTCAGATGCTTTTTTAACGATTTCAACTATTTTTTCATTTGGTTTATAATCTGTCAAATCAATTTCTTTATCTGTTTCTGCAATCCGTATCAGATGACTCAAAATCGTTCCTTTGCTCAAACCTCGCTTTTTTACGATTTCATCTAAACTAAACTTTTTCTCCACTAATTTTTTGGTCAGCTGATACGTCGATTCCTTTTCTGCTTTTCCTTTCTGCGCCAATTTTTCTTTGGCTTTGGCAATTTCTTTTTTATCAACCGTTCCACCATTGTGCAAAATGAAACCTCGGAATTCATTTTCCAAATCTTTTTCTTCCAGCGAATCATCCCATTCCTGCGACAATTCCCGAAAACGAAAATCAGCCCGCATCGCCAACCCATCTACTTCCAAAGCCGTCTGGTTGAGTCCTTTTAACTTCAAACCTTGTAAATCCCGAAGCCGGGAAAGTGCCACATAACCCTGTCCTTTCTCAAATGCACGACTCAAATCAATCATCGCTTTATCGA
>CALLXZ010000459.1 GCA_937875605.1 uncultured Moheibacter sp. | reverse complement strand
CCGAATAAGGTTTAAGTAAATAGTCAATAGCTTGAAAATCAAAAGCTTTCAACGCATATTGATCATAAGCCGTACAGAAAATGATTTTTCCTTTGAACGAATTTTTAATTTCATTCAGCACTTCAAAAGCAGTAGCATCTTTTAGCTGAATGTCCAACAAAACCAAATCCGGATGGAATTTCAGAATTTTTTCTTTGGCTTCTACTGAATTCCGAGCCGTTTCCACCAAATCCAATTGCGGATGATTTTCGGTCATCTTTACCAAACGCCGTAAAGCAGGCGCTTCATCATCTACCGCTATAACTTTTGTCCGATTCATTTTAAACGAAGTTGATTGATTATCCAATTTTCCTCTTGGTAGATTTCGAAAGAATTCTCGATTCCAGTAAAAATTTTCATTCGTTCTTTCACATTTTTTAATCCCGTTCCATTTGAAATTCTAGTTTGTAAAGCTGCTCCGTTGTTTTTAACAAGAAGAAATTCTTTGGACTCATTTAGTTCAATTTTTATTTGAATAGAATTTTGTATTCCTCTGAATCCGTGTTTGATTGCATTTTCAACCAATGGCTGTAAAATTAATTTGGGTAATTGAATATTTTTATCATCATCAGATAAATTGATCTCAAAATTCAATTGGTCTTCATATCGCATTTTTTCTATGGAAAGGTATTTTTCCAGTATTTCCAATTCTTCTTTTAACGTTGTTGATTCCATAAAATCACTGTCAAGCGTGGTTCTTAAAATTTCACTGAGATTAATGAGCATTTCCTGTGCTTTTCTGGGTTGCGTATCAATTTCCGAAACCACACTGTTCATCGCATTAAATAAAAAATGAGGATGAAGCTGACTTTTCAACAATTGAAGTTTGGTTTGGTTCAATTCTATTTCTAAATTTTTCTGTTGAGTGATGATTTTCTTTTCTTTTGATACATATTCAAATGCAAATAAAATGGCAATTTGAAACAAATAAATTTTTATAACATTGTGAAAATTAGCCACAAAGAAACCAAATACACTTTTTCTGTAATCACTCGGATTTTCATAAAATAGAATAGGGAACAAGTGCAAAATGAGGATAAATACAATTGAATAAGCAATTCCCGCCAATCCTAAAATCAAAAAACGTTTGAATTTTTTATTGCCTGAAGTCCAATCAAAAACAGGCAAAATAAATACGAAAAAGAGGAAAATTCCGGTAAATAAACTTGCAGATGGCGTAATGAAATAATCCAACCAAGCATAATCATATTTCTGAAAATAACTGAAAGTAAACATTTGGAAAAGCGTCGAAACCGCCAAAATACCTAAAAGAATCAACACCCAATGAACCCGGTTCATACACGAAATTTTACACAAAGAAAATCATAAATTTTTGAATGCCAGTGAATTTTAATGTTTTTGAGATACTTAAAAGTCCGTTTTATAGACAGAATTGAAAAGTTCAAATCAAATAATTCAGCATTCATATCAAATAAATTTATAAAAACATATTTCGAATCAATTTTACAATATGAATTTTTAAAATCATTCTTATGAAAACATCTACAATTTTTATTTTAAGTACAATCATTTGTTCATTGAGTTTAAATGCGCAATCCTTTGAACAAATGGAATTCCCCGATATCACAACTACATTGTCTTCTTCCCGAAGTGCAAATTTCATTGATGTAAATAGCGATGGTTGGGACGATATTTTTTTCACAAATGGACTTTCGACCGGTGAAACAAATATGCTTTACCTCAACAATGGTGATGGAACTTTCACAACGGTGACCGAAGATGATATTGTCGAACATAGCATTCGTGCTGTGGGCGCGAGTTTCGCGGATGTGG
>CALLXZ010000458.1 GCA_937875605.1 uncultured Moheibacter sp. | reverse complement strand
AATCATAAGATGCACCTGTTACAGCTGTCCATGAAAGAGATGCCGTAGAACTTCCAACTCCGTTTACGGTTAATCCTGTTGGTATAGTGGCATCACACTGAGCAGGCGTAGCCGAAACACCAGTAATAATCAAGGAATAATTCTGACTTCCGCCCGTCAACGATCCTTTATGGGAAACCGTTACCGTATACGTTCCGGAAGCTCCTGAAACATCGACTCTTTCAAACGGATCAAGATTATTATCTAATTTTCCGTTGGTCGTAATTCCGGTCAATTTCCACGGAAGATAGGCTGTACTTCCTTTAGTTACGCGTAAATCCAAATCATTTACCAACTTTGGTGTGGTAGAATTCGTTTGAGTCGTAGCCGTTCCGGGGCGATCTGTCCAGCTGATGGAAGCTTTTAATTCATTGACTCCGTCTGAATCCACGGTAAATTGATAAGTTTGTCCACTGGTCAAAGTTAACTCCTGAATGATCGATCCGTTTCCTTTTTTGGTAATGGTTTCTGCGGCTCTTTTTGCATTCAATAATCCCCAACCGAAAATCGCATCCGGCCCGGTAGAACCTGCATCATCTGCGGTATGAAGTGCAAGACCTTTTAAAGTCGCAGCTCGCATGAAGGAAGAGTTCAGATTGTTATAATGTTGTTGTAACAATAAAAGCGAACCTGCTACATTTGGCGAGGCCATAGAAGTTCCGGTAAGCGTTCCATACGCAGTGTTGCTGGATTCATACGTAGAATAAACCGAAGTTCCGTTTCCAGTAATATCCGGTTTGATACGGTAATCATCGGTCGGTCCTTCACTACTTGAACTGTTAATGGTTACACTGATTAAATTTCCATTGTTATCCACATTCGCATCGTTCGCATTGGCAACCACTAAATTGTTTTTCGAAGTAGAATGCCCCGTCAATTTATCATAAGCTGAATTCCCTGCTAATGGAGCTCCGTTGTAATTGGTACTTCCATCATTTCCTGCCGCAACAACCATTAAATAATAAGGCGCATTAAATGATAAATTGTCCCAATCGCGAGAATCTGTAATATACGCTCCGAAATAATAATCTGGCACCATACTGGAATCGTATCCATACGAATGGTTGGAAATCAACATACCGTTGGCGGCAGCAGATGTGGCTTCCGTGAGGTCATTGTTCCAATCGTAACCTACTGCTCGCGCGTGCGGTGCCATTCCTTTTGCATTGGCCGTCACACCTGAAGCAATAATGGTTCCGGCAACGTGAGCTGCATGATAATGGCGGGTTGTCGTTCCGTCACCAATCGTAAATCGGTCTGTACCTCCGGCTCCGTCATATTCCTGGTGGGTGGTTCTTGCCAAACCACCATCCCAAATATGAGCGGTCATGTTTTGCCCCATAAGGTTCAGTCCTAAAGATCCTCCCGAATTTAAATGATTGGTTCTTGTCGAACGAGCTGCTCCTACGTTAAAAGTTGTGTAATAAATAAGTGAACCATCCGGTAGAATTTTTTGAAGTTCTTTGTAAGTTCCGTTTTCCTCTATAATCAAAGGAATATTTAACGAAGCTGCTAATTCCTTTACACGTTCTTTTTCCGAACTCATTTTCTGATAATACTCGTTTTGTAATCGGAGTAATTCGTTCAGATCATACCTGTCGGCAATCTGTTGTTTCTGGCTAAGCGTCTGCCCTCCGGCAAACTGCCAAGCAACCAGCATCATGATGATGCCGGCTTTGAGTAAAAATTTGTCCATAAATCCTAATGTTAATTGTGAATTAAATTTAACATTTTTATTCATGCAAATACGGTCTGATTTTCATTCTGATAAAAAATACCAAGAATTAGGGATAGGAATTAAATACTATTTTTTTTTCAATTCTTTCCATAAAAAAACCGGAAGTAAATCCGGATATGTTGTTTTTAGGTATCTTAATTTACCAACGAATCAATACGCTACCCCACGTAAATCCACTTCCAAAAGCCGTCATACAAATCAAATCTCCTTTTTGGAAACGACCTTCTGCAAACGCTTCACTTAATGCAATCGGAATGGACGCTGCTGTTGTATTTCCATAGCGCTGAATGTTATTAAAAACTTGATCATCTCTCAATCCTAATTGTTTTTGAACAAACTGGCTGATTCGTAAATTGGCTTGATGAGGTATGAACAATTTTAAATCCGCTATGTTTTCACCTGATTTTTCAAATGCTTCCTTGATGGATTCGGGGAAACGGGTTACAGCATGTTTGAATACAAAATTTCCGTTCATATACGGATAAATCTGTTCCGGAGTCAATGTGTTTCCTTCCTCCAACATCACGTCTGACCAACCTAATTTCGTTCCGGGAAAAAGAACGGCTAATTCTTCTGCGTATTGACCTTCACTGTGCATATTGGTTGAAATAATTCCGCTATTTTGATCATCTGATGCGGAAACCACTACCGATCCTGCCCCATCACCAAAAATGACAGAAACGCCTCGTCCGCGCGTCGTCATATCCAAACCAAACGAATGATTCTCCGCTCCTACCACCAATACATTTTTATACATGCCGGAACGAATGTACGCATCTGCCGTAGCCAAAGCATAGACAAATCCCGAACATTGATTTCGGACATCTAACGCTCCAATCGTATCACATCCTAAATTTTTCTGTAAGAGAACACCACAACCCGGAAAATAATAATCCGGACTTAGGGTCGCAAACAAAATAAAATCGATGTCTTTTGCTGTTAATCCTGCATTTTTTATAGCGATTTCAGCTGCTTTGGTTCCGAGATCGGAAGTGGTCACACCGGAATGTTTCCCTAAATGACGGCGTTCTTTGATTCCGGTTCTTTCCTGAATCCATTCGTCATTGGTTTCTATGACTTTCGATAAATCATCATTGGTTACAATATTTTCAGGAACATAGTGTCCGATTCCGGTTATAATTGATCTTTTCATTCGTGGAATTTAAGTTTGTATAAAATTGCCTGTTAGTATTCTGACAAATTTAAAGCAATTTATGAATAGAATTTTAGCTGATTGATAAATTGAAAGGTATATTTTTTTCGATTTGTCAATTCATTCGAAATTAAAAACCTCACAAGCATGACCTGTGAGGTAAATTATTTAGAATTATCTACTTTAAAATTATTCTTTGATTCGTTCCATATAAGAACCGTCTTCGGTATTGATTTTCACTTTATCACCTTCGTTGATGAAAAGCGGCACACGGATTTCCGCTCCGGTTTCTGTCGTTGCCGGTTTAGAAGCATTGGTTGCGGTGTCTCCTTTTAATCCCGGTTCTGTATAGGTAATTTCCATAATAACAAATTGAGCCAATTCTGCTGAAAGAGGCATTTCATCTTCTGCACGGAAAAGAATGGTCACTTCTTCTCCTGCTTTCAAAAATTGAGAATTATCGATCATTCCTTTGTTGATGTAAACTTGGGAATAATCATCGTTATTCATGAAATGAAAACCATTGTCATCATCATAAAGATATTGGTATTTACGAGTTTCCACGCGCACTTCTTCGATTTTGTGCCCGGCGGAAAATGTATTGTCCAAGACTTTTCCGTTTGTCACACTTTTCAATTTTGTACGGACAAAAGCCGGACCTTTTCCCGGTTTTACGTGTTGGAACTCAATTACTTTCCAAGTATCATCGTTCCAATTGATACAAAGTCCTTTTCGTATATCTGCTGTCGTTGCCATTTATAAATTTTATTCTGATTAATTATAATTCTGCTCTGGTTGTATATCCGGACATAACGCCCCGCGGGCTGTTTTTGATGAATGCAAGAATCTGATCCCTCTCAGGAGAAAGTTCAAAGTCTTTTTCAATTGCTTCTGTAGCTTGTGTTACGTTCTTACTTTTTTGGAAAAGAACACGATAAATATTTTGAATTTCAGTGATTTTTTCAGTTGAAAATCCTCTTCTTTGAAGCCCAATGGAATTTACACCTGCATACGATAAAGGATTTCTCGCTGCTTTCACAAAGGGTGGAACATCTTTTCGTACATGTGAGCCTCCTGCAATAAAAGCATGCTCACCAATGTGCGTAAACTGATGGACTGCACTCATTCCACCTAAAAAAGCATGATCGCCGATTTCAATATGTCCAGCCAATCCAACTCCATTTACCAAAATCACATGGTTTCCAATCACACAATCATGTGCAATATGTGCTGTTGCCATAATCAGGCAGTTATCTCCGATTTTGGTATATCCAAGTGCGTTAGTTCCTTTGTTGACCGTTACGCATTCCCTAATGGTGGTATTATCTCCAATATAAGTCAGGGTCTTTTCTCCAACATATTTCAAATCCTGTGGCTCAGCAGAAATAACCGTTCCCGGATAAATTTTACAATTTTTCCCGATCCGTGCACCTTCCATGATGGTAACGTTAGGACCTATCCAGGTTCCTTCTCCGATTTCAACATTGTCATAAATCGTAGAAAAAGGTTCTATGATTGCAGTTTCGGCAATTTTTGCATTAGGATGAATATAAGCCAAAGGTTGATTCATTGTTTCCAAATTATATTCTGTCTTTTGTTACCAATGCCATCATTTCAGCTTCAACGGCGATTGTGTCGTTTACATATCCATATCCCTGCATGTGTACAATTCCTCTTCTGATCGGTTGTAATAAATCTACTTTCAGAATCAGGGTATCACCCGGAATAACTTTTCGTTTGAATTTTACGTTTTCAATTTTCATAAAATAGGTAGAATAATCTTTTGGATCATCTATTTCTCCCAACACCAAAATCCCTCCTAACTGTGCCATAGCTTCTACTTGCAAAACTCCGGGCATAACAGGTTCCTGCGGGAAATGACCAACGAAAAACGGTTCGTTCATCGTTACATTTTTCACCCCGACCAAAGACGTTTCGGATTTCTCAATTACTTTGTCCAACAATAAAAACGGAGGACGGTGAGGTAATATTTTTAAAATATCATTGATATCATAAATCGGATCTTTGGTCAAATCAAATTCCGGAACGTTTTTACGCTTCGCAATTCCAATTTGTTTGCTCAATTTCTTTGCAAAATTAGTATTGATCTGATGTCCCGGTTTGTTGGCAATTATTTTCGCTTTTAACTTGGTACCGATTAACGCCAGATCTCCTACTACGTCCAACAGTTTATGACGAGCTGCTTCGTTCGGATAGTGAAGCGTGATATTATCCAAAACTCCGTTTGGGCGAATGGATACGTCTTCTTTGTTAAATGCTTTGGTCAATTTCTGTTTGGTTTCCGGAGTGATTTCTTTGTCCACGTAGACAATCGCATTTCCTAAATCACCTCCTTTTATCAATCCGGCATCCAATAAATATTCGATTTCATGCAAAAAGCTGAATGTTCTTGCATTGGCAATTTCGTCTTTGAATTCGGACATACTTTTAACGGAAGCATTTTGAGTTCCTAAAACTTTTGTTCCAAAATCCACCATTGTCGTAACCTGATATTCGTCTGCCGGAATAGCTGTAATTTCAGATCCTGTTTCAGGATCTGAATAAGTTACAATTTCTTTTACTACGAAATATTCACGGTCTTCATCCTGTTCTTCGACTCCGGCTTTTTCAACTGCTTCTACAAAAAATTTAGAAGAACCATCTAAAATAGGAACTTCCGAATTATTGATTTCAATCAGTACATTATCTAGATCCAATCCGGTCAAGGCTGCCAAAAGATGTTCAGTCGTATGAATTTTCACACCCTTCTTTTCAATCGTCGTTCCTCTTTCCGTGCTAGTTACGTAATTTGCATCTGCTTCTATATGTGGATTTCCTTCCAAATCTGTTCTTACAAATACAAAACCTGTGTTGACAGGAGCCGGTTTTAGTGTCATTGTGACTTCACGCCCGGTATGAAGTCCTACGCCATTCAACGTATATTCGCTGGCTAACGTTTTTTGTTTATCAGACATCAATCTTTTATTGTTTGTTGTTGCTTCATTTCTTTTTCAATCTCTTCCAGTCGTTTCACGATGCTTGGAAAATTTCGGAAATATACATAAGATTTTCTAAAATCAGATGCATCCATGGAAGGTGATCCATAAATTTTAGAACCATCCGGCACGTTATTATTCACACCGCTTTGCGCCTGAATCTGTACAAAATCTCCTATTTTTAAATGACCAACGATTCCAACTTGTCCTCCGATCATACAATTTTTGCCGATTTTAGTTGAACCCGCCACACCACTTTGCGAAGCAATAACCGTGTTCTCTCCTATTTCCACGTTGTGCGCAATTTGTATCTGGTTGTCCAATTTTACTCCGGAACGGATAATGGTAGAACCAAGTGTAGCACGGTCAATTGTACAGGAAGAACCAATCTCCACATTATCTCCTACTTTTACATTTCCGATTTGAGGTACTTTTTCCAGCGTACCATCTGCAGTCGGCGTAAACCCAAATCCATCAGCTCCGATAACGGTGTTTGAATGAATGATACAATTTTTTCCGATTTTCGTATCGGCATATAATCTCACTCCCGAATGAATCACGCTTCCCTCGCCTATGGAAACATTTTCCCCAACATGTGCATTGGAATGAACCATCACATCATCGCCAATTTGGGCTCTTTCTCCTATAAACACAAAATTTCCGATATAAACGTTTTCGCCAATTTTTGCCGATTCATGAATTTGAGAATTGGCTTCTATTCCAACTTTTTTATTTTTCAGGTGATTCGCGTAGTGAAGAAGTTTTGTAAAAGATTTATATGCATCCTGCACAAAAATCAGCGTCGGAGAAACTTCTTTTTCAGGTATAAATCCATTGGAAACAATAACGATAGAAGCTTCTGTTTTGTACAAATAGG